>JAEWGK010000067.1 GCA_023388385.1 Actinomycetes bacterium
TCACGCCGTTGCGGTAGCCCGGGTCGAGGCCCAGGGTGGCTCGCTGGCCGGCCGGGGCCGCCAGCAGCAGGTCGCGCAGGTTGCGGGCGAAGACCTCGACCGCCTCGTCCTCGGCGCGCTCCTTCAGGCGGGTGCGGGCGTCGAGTCCCGCGGAGACCTCCAGCTTGGTGCGCCAGCCAAAGTGCACGGCCCGGTCCACCCAGGCCGACTCCGGCAGGTCGAAGCGGTCGCGGATCATCTGCTCGTAGACGGCGTCCTCGCCCGGGTCGACGGCGAGGCGCAGCACGCCCTCGGCCTCGCCGCGGAGCACGGCGAGCACGCGGTGGCCGGGCATCGAGGCGAGCGGCTCGGAGTGGTCGAAGTAGTCGCGGTACTTCGCGCCGGAGGTCTCCTTGCCCTCGACCACGGCGGCGGTGGCGGCGCCGTCGCGCCACACGCGCTCGCGGACGTCGCCGACCAGGTCCGCGTCGGTGGCGAAGCGGTCGACGAGGATCGCGCGGGCGCCGTCCAGCGCCGCCTTCGCGTCGTCGAAGCCCTCGGTGACAAAGCCCGCCGCGAGATCCTCCGGCACGTCGGCCGGGCTCTCCAGGAGCTTGTCGACGAGCACCTCCAGCCCCGCGTCCCTCGCGATGTCGGCCTTCGTGCGGCGCTTCCTCTTGTAGGGGAGGTAGAGATCCTCGAGCCGGGCCTTCGTCTCGCAGCCCAGAATGAGGGCGCGCAAGTCGTCGGTGAGCTTGCCCTGCTCCTCGACGGCCGCCAGGACCGTCTGCTTCCGCTCCTCCAGTTCGCGCAGGTACGTCAGGCGCTCCTCCAGGATGCGGAGCTGGGAGTCGTCCAAGCCGCCGGTGGCCTCCTTGCGGTAGCGGGCGATGAAGGGCACGGTGTTGCCCTCGTCGAGGAGGCGGACGGCGGCGGCGACGTGCACCTCGGGCACGCCGAGTTCGCGGGCGATGGTGGTCTCGATCATTCCGGCGAGTGTAGCGGCCGGGCGAGCGGCGGCGCCGGACCGGTGGCGGGGCGGTGCCGGGCCTGGCGGGGTCCGACGGGATCCGATACGGTCGCCGCCATGACACGGAACGCGCCCGACGGAACGGCCGCATCATCCCGGGGCCCGCGTCCGGGCCCCCGCCTGCGCATGGCGCTGTCCGTGGCGGCGGCCCCGGCGGCCGCGCTCATCCTGCTCGGCGCCGTCGGCGGCCCGATCGCCGCGACGCTGCCCGGCGACGTCCGCCCGTGGACCGGCGGGGACCTGCCCTACGGGGCGGCGTCGCCGATGTCGCTGCTGCTCCTCGGCGGGCTCGCCACGATTGTGCTGTTGACCGTCGCCCTGTCGTTCCTCGCCGCCACCCTGACCACGGCCGGCAACCGCGCCGACCGGATCTCCGTGGCGGTGCTGTCCGCCGTCTCCACGGCCACGTCGGCGCTGTCGCTGCTCGCCCTCGCGCACGTCGCCGCCGCGCATGCCGGCCCGCCGACCGGCCTGCCCTGGTGGACGTGGGCGGGCGGGGCAGCCGCAGCCGGCATCGGCGCCGCCGTCTCCTGGGCGCTGTTCCCCGTCCGGGACGAGCTGCCCCCGTCGGGTCGCATCACGCCGCTGCCCGTCATCGCGGAACCGCGGCAGGTGCCCGCGGACGCCCCGGAGGACCTGACCTGGTCGGGCACCGCCCGGATGGAGCCCGCGGCCCTGCGCGGGTTCGGGCTGTCCATCATCGTGATCGTGGTGGTGGAGATCGCGGCGGGCGCGGCCGGCCTGGGCACGCTCGCCGCGGCCATCGCCATTCCGTTCATCCTGTTCATGGTCGCCTCGCTGGCCTACGCCAGGGTCACCGTGAGGGTCTCCCCCTCCGGCGTGCAGTTCGGGGGCATCGGCGGGCTGTTCGGCTGGATCGTCCCCATGCGGGAGATCCGCGCCGCGCGCGTGGTCCGCACGGGCACGCCGGACTGGGGCGGCTACGGACGGCGCATCGTCGCCCGCGGCGAGGGCCTCATCGTCCGCGAGGGCGAGGCTCTGCTGCTCGAGCGCCTCGGCGACGACGTCGTCGTGTCGCTGGACGACGCGGCCGGGGCGGCCGGCGTCGTCACGCACCACGTGCGGCGCATGCGCGGTGCGTGACGACGGTGCCCGCCGCGACGGGGAGCGTCGTCACGCGAACATGATCACGGCAGGTCGCGGCCGCCCGGCAGCAGCTGCGCCACCAGCACCGCCAGCGCCGTTCCCGCGGCCGCCGACAGGAACCCGGCGGTGACGTCGGCCGCCCAGTGCACGCCGAGGTAGACGCGGCTCAGCGCCACCACCGCCGCCACGGCCAGCGCGACGGCCACGACCACGATGCGCCACATCGCCGGCACCAGCGGCACGATCGCGACCATCAGGCCGAGCGCCAGCGCCGTCGCCGCCGTGGTGTGCCCTGACGGGTAGGAGTGCGCGTACTCCTCCACCAGCCGCAGCTGCTGCGGAGGGCGCTGCGCGTCGATGGCGTACTTCAGCGAGAACGTGATGGCGGAGGCGAGGGCCACCGCCAGCGGGGCGATCATCGCCCGCGTGAACGTCTGGGCCACCCACATCGCGACGAGTGCGACGACGCACAGCGCCACCGTGCCCGGGGTGTTGAACCACGAGGTCACGGTGCGGAAGAACGACGTGGCCGCGCCGGAGCGCTCGACGACGACGTCGTAGGTGACGTCCGCGTTGAGGTCCTTCGCCCAGTCCGTCCGCAGGATGAGCGTCAGCGCCGCCAGCAGCACCGCCGCGACGCCGAAGACCGCCAGCGGGGCGCGGCGGTTCGGCGCGGCCGGGGCCGCGGGCGCGGGAGCCGGGGCCTGGTCGGCGGGCTCCGGAAAATCTCCCCCGCGCGGGGCCCCCGATCAGGCTATCCTGCGGACACCGGCGACCGCGGCACCTCGCACCGCCACCCCCGACACGATCCCGCAATCACCTGAGGAGCGATCCCCGATGACCAGACCAGACGACGACGGCACCCCGTTCCGCTACGGGTCGGGCGGACGGCCCGACGGCCAGGGCGCACCGGGCGGCGGCGCGCAGGACC
>JAEWGK010000044.1 GCA_023388385.1 Actinomycetes bacterium
GGCGCTCCGGTCGGCGACGTCCTGCGCGATGCGGGCGACGTCGGCGAGCGAGTCCCCGCGGGCGGCGGCGGCGCCGGCGACCTTCTCCACGAGGATCGTCGCGGCGGTGCCGCGGCCGCCGATGCCGCCGTCGGAGGTGGCGGCGTCGTCGGCGACCGTGACCGTGGCGACGTCGATGCCCTCCTCCCCCGCGAGCTTCGCCGCGGCGCCGAAGTTCATCACGTCGCCGGTGTAGTTCTTCACCACGTGGACGACACCCGCGCCCCGGTCGACGGCGCGGGTGGCGGCGAGGATCTGCCGGGTGTTCGGGGAGGTGAAGACGTGGCCGGGGCACACCGCGTCGAGCATGCCGGAGCCGAGGAAGCCGGCGTGCATGGGCTCATGCCCGGAGCCGCCGCCGGAGATGACGGCGACGCGTCCCTCCCCGCGCCCGTCACCGTCCGCCTCCCCGGTGAAATGCAGGAACCCGTCGGACTCCCAGGTGATGTCGGGGCGGGCGGCCGCGATGCCGGCGACACCGTCCGCGATAACGTCCTCTGGATCGTCGTAAAAGCCGTTCATGACCGCGAGGGTACGGGGATCATCCGGCATCGCCGCCCCCGTTCGGGGCCCCGAGGTGGCGGGGCCGCGGGGGCCCGGCACCACAATGATCCCGTAGTTCCGCATCCGGACATATCACCCCCGAAAGTTCGGCGTATCACCCCCTCACCGCAATCTACCTGGGAGAATCATCATGACCACCACCGACACGACCGCCCCCGCACCCGTCGATCAGATGTTCACCAGCCCGTCGCGCTACGTGCAGGGCCGCGACCTCATCGATCGGGCCGCGCGGTATGTGAGGCCGCTGGGCCTCACCCCGTTCATCGTCTCCGATGACACCGTGTGGGGGATCGCCGGCGAGCAGCTCCAGCGCGCCCTCGCCGACGACGGCCTCTCCCCCGTCCGCGCAACCTTCGGCGGGGAGGCCTCCATGACCGAGATCGGGCGCCTGACCGGGGAGGCGAAGTCGGCCGGCGCCGACGTCGTCATAGCTCTCGGCGGCGGCAAGACCATCGACACCTCCCGCGCCGTGGCCGACAAGCTCGACCTGCCGGTGGCCGTCTTCCCCACGGCCGTCTCCGCGGACGCGCCGACCGCGCGCGTCTCCGTCATCTACACCGACGACGGCCAGTTCGACGGCTACCTGTTCTACGAGCGCAACCCGGAGCTCGTCGCCGTCGACACCCGCATCATCGCCGGTGCCCCGGTGCGCACGCTGCGCTCCGGCATCGGCGACGCGCTCGCCACCGCCCTCGAGGCCCGCGCCGTCGCACGCGCCGGGTCCCGCCGCATGGACGACACGGCGCGGCCGACCATCGCGGGCCTCGCCCTCGCGGAGGCCTGCGAGCGCACCATCTTCGACTACGCGGAGCAGGCCATCGCCGACAACGAGGCCGGAGTCGCCTCCACCGCCCTCGCCAACATCTGCGAGGCGAACACCCTGCTGTCCGGCCTCGGCTTCGAAAACGGCGGCCTGGCCTCCATCCACGCCATCCACAACGGGTTCACCGCCATCGACGGCGACATCCACCACCTCACCCACGGCGAGAAGGTGGCCTTCGGCTGCGTCGTCCACCTCGTGCTCACCGGCGCCCCGAAGCCGGAGCTGGAGCGCTACCTCGGGTTCCTCACCCGCGTCGGGCTGCCGACGACCCTCGCCGACGTCCACCTCGACGACGCCCCCGACTCCGACCTGCGCAAGATCGCGGAGCTCGCGTGCGCGCCGGACGAGACGATGAAGCAGATGCCCGGGGACATCACCCCGGATGACGTCGTCGAGGCCATCAAGGCCGCCGACGTCGCCGCCCGCGCCTTCCGCGACGCGAGGTAGCTCCCCGGCCCCGGCGGGGCCGATGCCGGGCTGACCGCATCCCCACTACCGCGGAGGGGCCGACCCCCATGCCGAATCACCGGGAATTCCTGCACCGCACGTGGTGGCGGTGCTCGATGGCCTACCCGTCTGAACCGCGGCCGCTCGGCGACTCCCCCATCCCGCGGTTGGCGATCGAGGATGCCGTGGCGGATCCCGCTCCCTGCGACATGGCGGTGTCGGACACCGGCGGAGAATCATGCGGCGACGTGGTGCCATGCCCCGCCGCATGGCATCCCGCGACCGTCGGGCGCCACGCGCTGATGGCGCTCCTGCCGACGCCGGACCGGGCCGCGTTCTTCGACACCGCCCCGGCGAGGCGCCCCAGAAGCTCGCTCTACATCACCAACGCCTACCCCGGCCGATACGCCCGGAGGAAGGGGCGTTTCGCGGCTCTGTGGACCATCGCCCGGATCCCGGTGCCCCGTCGGGCGACGCATGCACGGCTATGCGTGGAGTACTATCGGTGGGACCCGGATTCGCCCCCGCCACCCATCGGTGAACTGGTGAAACCCGGGCTGCCGGAGACCGTGATCCGCCGCAGGCTGGTCGGAATGACCGACGCCCCGGAGACGCCCGATACGGCGAACTACCTCCTCGAACTCCGCAGATGAGTGTCACCGTCCGCGGCATCCCGCCCCGGCGGGCCGCGGCCTACTCCGGCGTCCGGGGATCCCTGAGTCCGGAGCCGGCGGGCACGTCGGCGGGGTCGCCGCCCCTCCCGACGATGCGGTTGTCCCCGTCGACGAAGATGACGTCGGGCCGGCGGGTGCGCGCCTCCTCCTCATCCATCAGCCCGTAGCCGATGATGATCACGAGATCGCCGGGGCTGATGAGCCGCGCCGCCGCCCCGTTGATGGAGATGATCCCCGTGCCGCGCTCGCCCGTGATGCAGTACGTGGTCAGACGGTTGCCGTTGTCGATGTCGACGATGTCGACCTGCTCGCCCTCGAGCAGGTCCGCGGCCTCCATGAGATCCGCGTCGATGGTGCACGACCCGACGTAGTGCAGATCCGCCTGCGTCACCGTCGCGCGGTGGATCTTGGACTTCAGCATGGTGCGGAACACGATCTACTCCTCCCCGTCCACGGCGGTGCCGGGTGCGGCGGCGGAGTCCGTGTCGGCCGCGCCCGCTTCCCGGGCCTCGCGTTCGGCGCGGACGGCGCGGACCTTCTCCCGCAGCTCGCGCAGCTGCGCCATCTCCTCATCCGTCAGCGGCGAGTCGTCGACGCCGGCGGCGTGCAGCGCCGCCTGGGCGATCTCCCGCTCCTCCCGGTCGCGGACGTCGCCGAGCAGGACGCCGACGTTGTCGATGAGCCGCGTCGTGCCGACGCGGGCGGCGACGAGGAGGCGCGCCTCGCCGGCGGCGCCGCCGGAGCGGACGGCGTCGTCAAGCTCGTTCAGGCGGCCGTCGCGCAGCACCAGGTAGTCCACCTCGACCTCCGGGCGGACGGCGAACACGGAGCGCGCGACGTCGAGCACGGCCTCTGCGCCGCGGTCGCCGACATGGGCGCCGGCGGTGAGGGCGGCGGACAGGGTGACGGCGAGCTCGCGCTCCTCCTCCGACAGGTAGCGGTTGCGGGAGCTCATGGCCAGGCCGTCGCGCTCGCGGATGACCGGCACGGAGTGCAGGGTCAGCGGCAGGTTGAGGTCGGTGACCATCTGCTGCATGAGCACGAGCTGCTGGTAGTCCTTCTCGCCGAAGATGGCGTCGGAGCAGTTCGTGACGTTAAAAAGCTTGAGGCACACGGTCAGGGCGCCGTCGAAATGACCGGGGCGGGACGCCCCCTCGAGCTCCTCCGACAGCGGGCCGGCGGAGACGGTGGTGCGGAAGCCGTTGGGGTACATCTCCTTCGCGGTCGGCGCGAAGACGAGCTCGGCGCCGACCTCCTCCAGCTTCGCGACGTCCTCGTCGAGCGTCCGCGGGTACGCGCCGAAGTCCTCGTTCTCCCCGAACTGGAGAGGGTTGACGAAGATGCTGACGACGACGACCGCCCGCGGCAGCGACTTCGCCGCACGGACGAGCTCAAGGTGCCCTTCGTGGAGGGCTCCCATCGTCGGGACGAGGACGACGGGGCGGCCGGTTGCGCGCAGGGCGCGGGTGACGCGCCCGATGCCGTCGACGGTGGTGTGGACGGTGGTCTGGCCGGGGGTGTAGCCGCTCACGGGTGTGCCTGCTGCCTTCCGAGGTCGGGGGTCGCCGCGGCGGCGGCGGGCCCTGGGGGCCGGGGTCGCGTATACCGTACTCGCCTCCGGCTCACACGGCTGAATCGAGACGCCCGGGTCACAACGGCGGCGTTCCGGGAACTCCGGGAGCGCCACCACCCCGGCCGGAGCGCTCGTCGAGCGCGGCGATGACGCTGGCGGAGCCGCGCAGCTCCGCGGCCCTGCGGGACATGGCCGCGTAGGGGGCGGCGACGCCGGGGGCGTGGCGGTCGATGTCGCCGAGGTGGCGCAGCACCGTGGCGGCGTCGTCCCGGGCGGCGGGGCCGGTCAGGGAGGACGAGCCCCAGCGCAGGGCGTTGTCCAGGCTCGCCTCCAGCAGGGGGCGCAGCAGGGCTGCGGCCCGGTCGGGCGCCTCGGCGGGCCGGCCGCCCTCACCGGTGGCGACCCGCAGCATGGCGACGGCGTCGGCGACGACCGCCGCCAGGTGGTTGGCGCCGTGAGCCATGCCCGCGTGATAGAGCCCGCGGAGCTCCTCCGGCACGGCGACGACACGGCCGCCGAGTTCGCCGATGAGCAGCTCCGCGACGGTGCGGGCGACGTCGTCGCCGGCGGTGACGCCCCACGGGCAGCCGGCGAGCCGGTCCGCGTCATCGGGCCTGCCCGTGAACGTCATGGCGGGGTGGGCGGCGATGGTCAGGGTCCCGGCCAGCGCGCACGGGTCGAGCACCGCGCGACCCATCGATCCGGCGCAGTGCAGGACGATGCGCCGGGGGCCGACGTGGCGGGCGACCTCCTCCGCCACCTCCGGCAGTGCGCCGTCGGGGACGGCCAGGACGATCAGCTCCGCGTCGGAGCAGACCGCGGCGACGTCGCCGACGCGGGCGCCGGGCAGGCGCAGGCGGGCGCGGCCCCGGGAGGCCTCCGATCGGGCGACGACGCCCGTGACCCGATGGCCGGCGCGCTCCAGGGC
>JAEWGK010000114.1 GCA_023388385.1 Actinomycetes bacterium
CGGTCCAGGTCGCAGCGCACGTACTGGGCGATGTCGGCCTTGTTGATGACCAGCAGGTCGGACTCCGTGATTCCCGGCCCGCGCTTGCGCGGCATCTTCTCGCCCTCGGCCGTGTCGAGCACGAAGACGAAGACGTCGACGAGCGCGGGAGAGAACGTCAGCGTCAGGTTGTCGCCGCCGGATTCGAACAGGATGGTGTCGAGTTCCGGGTGGTCGGCCTGCAGCTCGGCAGCGGCCATGAGGTTCATCGTCGGGTCGTCGCGCACGGCGGTGTGCGGGCAGGAGCCGGTCTCGACGCCGACGACGCGCTCCGGGGCCAGGATGCCGTCGAGCGTGCGGCGGACGTGGTCGGCGTCCTCCTGCGTGTAGATGTCGTTCGTGATGACGCCGACCTGCCGGCCGGCCTCCGCCAGCTTCGGCACGATCGCCTCGATGAGAGCGGTCTTGCCGGAGCCGACCGGGCCGCCGACGCCGATGCGGAACGGGCGGGTGGGGGTTGTGTTGGTCATGTCGTGGTCCTTGTCGTCGTTCGTGTCGGTCGTGGCTGTCGGTGAGACCGGGCGGCGTCCATGCCGTCAATCGAGATCGATTGAATCAATTGAGGAAGAGCCTGGCCTCCGCGGTCTCGTGCAGCGCGGCGGCGACGTCCAGGACGGGCGATGCCGATCCGATCTCGGACAGGGGACGGGCCTCCGCGTCGGCGAGCACCTCCATGATGACCGGCGCCAGCCGGGCCACGAGGCGCTGGGCCCCGATGTGGTCCGTCAGCCGCAGCCGGATGGCCGCGCCGGCGACGCCGTTGACCCAGCCGGCGAGCTCCGCGGCCGCGCACTGCCGTGCCGGCACGCCGAGTGCCTGCTGGACGACGGCGCACGCCACCGCCTGGTTCGCGTCGGCGCGGCGCCCCGCGACGGCCGCCCGGTAGGCGCCGAGCACGCCGCCGGCCACGCCCATCTCGCCGGCCATCGTGAGCAGCTGGCGGCCGACGCGCGTCGAGCCGCGCCGCATCCCGTCCGTCAGGCGGGTGGCGGTCAGCTCCCGGTCGACGGCCGCGACGCTGGCGGGCCCGTCGACGTCGCCGGCCTCCGCGGCCCGGTGGGCCAGGAACGTCGCGGCGGTGTCGGCCGGGCCGACGGAGTGGCGCAGCAGCGACGCGGCGACGTCCTCCAGCGATTCCGCGCCGGCCCACCCCGCCTGCACGAGGCCCTCGAGCCCGTGGGACAGGGTGTAGAGGCCGGACGGGAACGCCGAGTCCGTCCACTGGAGGGTGGTCAGGAGGGCGCGGACGCCGTCGTCACGCACCATCAGTAGAGGTAGAAGCGCTGCGCGAGGGGCAGCGTCTCGGCCGGGGCGATGGTGGCGTGCTCGCCGTCGACGGTGACGGCGTACGTCTCCGGGTCGACCGTGATGTCGGGCAGGGCGTCGTTGCGCAGCATGTCGCGCTTGCCGATGCCGCGGCAGCCCTCCACGGGCAGCACGAGCGACCGCAGGCCGAGGGCCTCCGGCACGCCGTTGTCGATGGCGGCCTTCGACATCCAGGTGACGCGGGTGGCCTCCAGCGCGCCGCCGTAGTTGGCGAACTGCGGGCGGTAGTACACCGGTTGGGGCGTCGGCAGGGAGGCGTTCGGGTCGCCCATCGCCGCCCAGCAGATCTGGCCCATCCGCAGCACCAGGTGCGGCTTCGCGCCGAACGTGTCGACCGGCCACAGCACCAGGTCCGCGATCTTGCCCGGTTCGATGGAGCCGACGTGCGCGGCGATGCCCGCGGCGCGCGCCGGGTTGACGGTCATCTTGGCGACGTAGCGCAGGACGCGCTCGTTGTCCGCCGGGCCGTCGCCCAGCGCGCCCAGCTGCTCGCGGCAGTGGTGGGCCGTCTGGAAGGCGCGGGTCCAGGACTCGCCGACGCGGCCCATCGCCTGGGAATCGGAGGAGAAGATGGACAGCACGCCCATGTCGTGCAGCACCGTCTCCGCCGCGATGGTCTCCGCGCGGACGCGGGAGTCGGCGAAGGCGACGTCCTCCGGGATGCTGTGCGACAGGTGATGGCAGACCATCACCATGTCCAGCAGCTCCTCGACGGAGTTGACGGTGTAGGGCAGCGTCGGGTTCGTCGACGCCGGCAGCACGCCCGGCATGCCCGCCACGCGGAGGATGTCCGGGGCGTGGCCGCCGCCGGCGCCCTCCGAGTGGAAGGTGTGGATGGTGCGGTCGCCGATGGCGTCGCGGGTGTCCTCGAAGAAGCCGCCCTCGTTGAGCGTGTCGGTGTGTATCGCCAGCTGGACGTCCAGCGCGTCGGCGACGTCGAGGCCCGCGCGGATGGTCGCCGGGGTGGCGCCCCAGTCCTCGTGGATCTTCAGGCCCGCCGCGCCGGCGAGGATCTGCTCCTCCAGCGGGCCCGGCGCGGAGCCGGAGCCCTTCGCCAGGAAGCCGGTGGACACGGGCATGCCGTCGGCGGCGCGCAGCATCATGCCGATGGCCGCCGGCCCCGGAGTGCACGTCGTGCCGCGGGTGCCTTCGGCGGGGCCGGTGCCGCCCCCGAAGAACGTCGTGATGCCGTTCGACAGGCCCTCCTCGGCCTGCTGCGGCGTGATGTAGTGGATGTGCGTGTCGACGCCGCCCGCCGTCAGGATGCGGTGCTCGCCCGAGATGACCTCGGTCGACGCGCCGATGACCATGTCCTCGTCGACGCCGTCCTGCGTGTTGGGGTTGCCCGCCTTGCCGATGCGCACGATGCGCCCGCCGCGGATGCCCACGTCGCCCTTGACGACGCCCGCCACCGCGTCCACCACGATCACGTCCGTGATCACGAGGTCCAGGACGCCGTCGGCGTGCGTTGCGACGGGGTCCTGCGCCATGCCGTCGCGGATTGCCTTGCCGCCGCCGTAGACGCTCTCGTCGCCGTAGGCACGGGAGTTGTGGTCGTGCTCGATCTCGATCTCCAGGCACGTGTCCGCCAGCGGCACGCGGTCGCCCGTGGTCGGCCCGAAGATCTCGGCGTAGTCCCGCCGGGGGATGGACGGCATCAGCGGTCCCCTTCCGTCGTCGCGTTCGTGTCGGCGGGGGCGCCGGCGTTCGCGGTGTTCTCGCCGGTCGCGGCGGCCCCGTCGTCGGTGAAGCCCCTGAAGCCCAGGTCGATGGCCAGGCGGCGGGCGCGTTTGCGCACCTTCGGGTCGTCCAGCGCGCCCTCGGTGAGGCCGTAGAAGCCGTGCAGCACGCGGCGGCCGCCGAAGTCGACGAGCCGCACGGTGCGCTCGGCGCCCGGCTCGAACCGAACGGCCAGGCCGGCGGCGACGGCCAGGTGCATGCCCCACGCCGCGTCCCGGTCGAACTCGAGGGCCGGGTTGGCCTCGAAGAAGTGGTAGTGGCTGCCGACCTGGACGGCCCGGTCGCCGGTGTTCGCCACGGTCAGCTCGATGACACGGCGGCCCGGGTACAGCTCGATGTCGTCGCCGTCGGCGACGCGGTAGGCGACGTGGTCACTCATGCTCGCCCTCCTTCCAGGTGAACGTCAGGGCGCCGTCGCCGGCCGCCCCGCCGTCGTGGTGGTCGTGATGGTGATGATGGCCGTGATGGTGATGGTCGTGGGCGCCGTGGTGGTGATGGCCATGGCCGTCCTCGTCACCATGCGAATGCGCGTGCCCGTGATCGTGGTCGGCGAGCAGGGCGGCGTCGATGCCGTCGTCGTCATGCGACTCCAGCAGATGCAGCGCCTCGCGCACCCGGACCCCGATGAGCATCGCCAGCGCCGGGACCGACCACAGCGGAGCGGCATCCCCCGGTTCCAGCGCCAGGTCGGCGCGCAGGACGCGGACGTCCGCGGCCGGATCGCCCGCGAGCGCCCGGCACCGCCCCACGCCCGCCGCGACCGACGGCTCCGCACCGTCGAACGCGACCTCCACCGGCGAGCCCCCGTACTGCCACGCCAGGCGCGCCAGACGGAACAGCTCCGCGTCGGAGAACGGGTCCAGCGCCGCCGACGCCACCAGCGTCCATGCGCCCGGGGCGGGGCGGCGGCGCATGTTGGCGCGCAGGGCGGAGACGACCGCGGTGGCGTCGCCGAGCGGGGCCGTCAGGCAGGCCCGGACGTCCTCGCGGTCCCGGGCCCACCGCAGCGCCTTCGCGCAGTCCGCGATGGGGCCGGGGTGGCGGGTCGTGGCCAGCGGCACGACGACGGGCGTCGCACCCGGATGCGCCGGGGCGGCCGCGTCGAGGGCCGCCGGCAGCGCAGCGGGGGAATCCACGAGGATCGCTGCGCCTCCGGGCACGAGATCGTCCAGCCGGGCGCGCCAGCGATCCGGGTCCGGGACCTCCGGCCCCGCGACAAGGATAACGACGGTATCCGTCATCACGCGGCTCCGATCGGGTCGTGGACCGACACCAGCTTCGTGCCGTCCGGGAACGTGGCCTCGACCTGGATGAGGGTGACCATCTCCGGCACGCCCTCCATCACGTCGTCGGGGCCGAGCACCCGGGTGCCGGCCGCGGCGGCCTCCGCGACGGACACGCCGTCGCGCGCCGCCTCGACCACCGTGTCGGTGATGAGCGCGACCGCTTCCGGCCGGTTGAGCTTCACGCCGCGCTCCCTGCGGCGCCGGGCGACCTCCGCCGCCGTGAACACCAGGAGCTTGTCCATCTCCCTGGGCGTCAGTTCCATTAGCCTTCTCGCTCCTCGTCTGGTGTCGTGCGCGCGGGCGGGACCCGCCGTCGGTCGGGGTGTCGGCCCGTCATCCGCGGTGCGGTGGGCCGGTGTCCCGGGGTGGCGCGGCCGCCGGCGTCGGTACCCGCGGGGTTCCCGCCGGTTCGCCCCAACCTTAGGGGAGGCGGATTACGGACGTGTTACCCAGTGGGGCCGCGGGGCGATGTCGTGGGGATTATCCGGATACCGGCTGTTCATCGCCGTGACATGCTGCCGAAAAATCCCCCGCCGACAGTCATGCATATGCCCGCATACGACTTCTGCTGCGACGACCACGGCCCCTTCACCCGGCAGCTCAGGTTGGAGGACGACACCGCCACGACGGCCTGCCCCGACTGCGGCGGCGCGTCCCGGCGGCTGTTCACCCCGGTGGGGCTGTCGACGCTCGGTTCGCCGATCAACCGGGCCCGCGAAGCCGCCGCCGCCACGGCGGAGGCTCCCGCGGTCGTCAACGCGCCGGTCGCGGGCAGGACACGCCGGCCGACCCCGGTCTCCCGGGATCCCCGGCACCAGAAGCTGCCCCGCCCGTCCTGACGGCGGCGGCACCGACGACGGGGCCGGCGACGGCCCCGCATCGAGGAGGCACGATGCCCGACGTTATCTTCCCGCTCGATTCCAGCCGGTCTTTTACCGACCAGGACATCATCGGCCACAACCGCTGGCACCCCGACATCCCGCCCGTCGCGACCGTGAAGCCGGGCGACAGCTTCCGTGCCCACGTCCGCGAGTGGTTCGACGGGGCCATCCACAACGACGACTCCGCCCAGGACATCCGCGACGCCCCGCTCAACCACGTCCACTGCCTGTCGGGGCCATTCCGCATCGAGGGCGCCAAGCCCGGGGACCTGCTCATGGTCGACATACTGGACATCGGGCCGCTGCCGCAGGAGGATTCCGGCCCGCTGGCGGGGCAGGGCTGGGGGTACACGGGCATCTTCGCAAAAGACAACGGCGGCGGATTCCTCACCGATCGCTTCCCGGACGCGTACAAGGCCATCTGGGACTTCAGCGGGCAGAAGGCCACCAGCCGCCACATCCCGCACGTGTCCTTCACCGGCATGATCCACCCCGGGCTCATGGGCACCGCTCCGTCCCATGCGCTGCTCGGGGAGTGGAACCGTCGCGAGGCCGCGCTCATCGCCACCGATCCCGAGCGGGTGCCGCCGCTTGCGCTTCCTCCGGAGCCGGACGGCGCGGTGCTCGGCTCCCTGTCGGGTGAGGACTTCGACCGCGTCGCAGCGGAGGCCGCCCGCACCGCTCCGCCGCGCGAGAACGGCGGCAACCAGGACATCAAGAACCTGACGAAGGGGTCGCGCGTCTTCTATCCGGTGTTCGTCGACGGTGCCAACCTGTCGTTCGGTGACCTCCACTTCTGCCAGGGCGACGGCGAGATCACGTTCTGTGGCGCCATCGAAATGGGCGGGTTCATGGATCTGCGCGTCGACGTCATCCCGAACGGCATGGAGACCTACGGTGTGAAGGAGAACGCGGTGTTCATGCCCGGCGACGTTGACCCGCACCATTCACGGTGGCTGGCGTTCTCCGGCGTGTCCGTGGCGGAGGACGGGCAGCAGCGGTACCTCGATTCGCAGCTCGCGTTCCAGCGTGCATGCCTGCACGCCATCGACTATCTGACGACGTTCGGATACTCCGCCGCCCAGGCCTATCTCCTGCTGGGCGCCGCACCGATCGAGGGACGGTTCTCGGGGGTCGTCGACATCCCGAACTCGTGCGCGACCGTGTACATCCCGACGGACATCTTCGACTTCGACGTCCGTCCCGGGAAGGACGGACCGGTCCGGATCGATCCGGGCATCGGCGCCCCGGTGGCGTAGCGCTCCGCGACCTCCGG
>JAEWGK010000115.1 GCA_023388385.1 Actinomycetes bacterium
GGGGAATCCGGTGCACTTGCGCCACCCGCAAAGCCCACACCGGACCCGGCTCCACCCGGCGCCACCGGCGTCCCCGCGTGGCCTGCGGGAGAGGGGATGCCACCCTGGCCCGCCACCGGCGCGGGCCCCGTGGCGGGGGCGGCGGCAGTCTCCAACGGGCCGCCCATGCCGCGTGGGGTGGCCTCCGCGATGGTGGAGGCCGCGGCCGGCGCGGCATCGGCGGCACCCGGCGCCGAGGTCAGTGCGGCGGTCGCCGCCTTCAGGGCCGAACCGCCCGCGATCCGCGGATCGGGGGCGAGGCGGGGCGGTGCGGGCGTCGCAACGCCCGACGTCGTGGGCACGGGCAGGCCGCCGTGGTGGGGCACCGTCAGGCTGGTGAGAGCCGGCGTGGCCGCGGTCAGCTGGGGCAGGTACGTGCTGGTGAGGAAGGATGCGGTCTCGGCTCGGGCGGCGGCCTCACGCACCGAGCGCTTCGGGATGGCCGCCGTCGACGCGATGATCCCCGACAGCTGGTTGACCGCCATCGCCTTGATGGCCGGCAGCTGCCCCAGATGCCCGGCGAGGATGCTGGAGGACTCCGCGACCTTTCCCGCCCGTGCGCCCAGGCCCGCGAGCATCGCGGAGGCCGCCGCCACCGACAGGCCGGAGTTCTCCGCGGTCAAGCGCCCGGCCAGCGTGGCGAGTGTTGCGGCAAGCTCCGTCATCGACGCGGCATAGGACGTCCAGTACTGCGCGGCGGCGCCGACCGACCCATCGTTGCTGGCCTCGAACTGGGCGAGGAGCGACTCCGGATCCGCCGACAGCTCCACCGTCAGCGCCGGCGGTGTGAACAAGAGGTGCCCCGGCTGGAACGCCGGCCGCGCCCGGAACATCTCGCCGGCGATGGTCAGCGACCGCGACCCGCCGTCCAGCGCCGCGGACATCGCGGCGGCCGACAGGGACTCGTGGTGCTCCACGGCGTTGATGAACGACGCCAGGTTCTCGGAGGCCCACTTCAGTTCCTCTGTAATGGCCCTTTTCACCAGCAACGATGATCCGGACGCCATGGACATGGCGGACGAATGCTCGGTGGCGAGCTTCTGCAGACTCGGGACAGGTGAATAGTTGGCCAGCGGCGGCACATTTGTTGTAGATGTTAAGGAAAGCGTTGATTCAGTCAATTTGATGTTGATATCGGCAAGGGACGAGATGTTGACTTGGATCACTTTCGGTTCCTCCGAATCTCCAGGAATCGTTCCGAGGCTTCCGCGCACGCGGAGCCCTCAGATGAATCGGACAGATCCGGGGAAAAGAGTTTCGGCACGCCGATGCCGCCCGTCGGGGTGTCGATCATCGCCTGGCAGTAGCCGTCGTCGTCATACGTCGGAACCACGACCGTGTACCAGGAGAACTCGTCCGTCACGTGCTCCTCGATCGGGTACCCGAGCGCCGCGTACTCGGCGCGACCGTTCGCGTCCCCCGTCAGCAGGATCGTCGTCCCGTCCTCCTTGGACAGCATGCAGTTCGGTCGCCCGGGAGTCTGGACGGTTATGATGTCCAGCTCCCTGTGCTCGTACCCCGCCGCGCTCGCAGCCGCCCTCCATTCACCCTCGCACGGGTTGGCCGGGACGAAATCCGGCACCCCGGCGTAGTCGTAGAGCCCGTCGGGCCCCAGCTCCGCCTGGCCCGGCACGGCCGCACCCGAGGGCGGGATGACGCCGGCGGGCAGGCGGGCGTCGTCACGCGCATCCTCTCGCACATCCTCCCGCGCACCCGCATCCGCACCCGAGCACCCCGCGGTGAGCACCGCGGCGCAGCACGCCGCGGCCAGCCCCGCATGACTCCAACGCATTGTTTTCCCCCCACATCGAATCGCGGTGATCCCCATCCCCGGCGCACATGGCGCCGACTGCGGATCCCCTCCCCGGAAATCATGTCCGCGCGCGGAGCCCGCCTGCGCTGACTCCGCGTCGACACGGTTCTAACACGCGCCCGCGCACCGCGCTCGACGACGATCCCCGACCGCCCCCGCCGCCAGCCCCGGAACCCACCACTGGGCCACCCGAGGCCGCCGAATCGCTTTTACGCAGGTAGACGCGTAGCCTGGACGGACAATGAGCAAGACCGATAGCGTCACCGGCGACGCGTACGAGCCGGACAACGTGCACACATCGGAATCTCAGGACAGCTCGCAGGACAGCACCCCCATCAACGTGGCGGACGTGCTGGATGGCAGGGACGCGGGCGTTTCCGGAGACGACGACAACCCCGAGACCACTACCGCGAGCGAGACCCCCGCCGCCGATGAGCAGGCGCAGCCGCAGACCGAGGCGCCCGCCGATGAGCAGGCGCAGCCGCAGACCGAGGCGCCCGCCGACGAGAAAACCGAAGAGGATGCGGAGCCGGTCGGCTTCGCGGGCCTCGAACTGCCCGACGATGTCGTCGAGGCGGTGTCCAAGGTCGGCTTCGAGTCCCCGTCGCCCATCCAAGCCGCCACCATCCCCACCCTGATGTCGGGCCGCGACGTCGTCGGCCTGGCGCAGACCGGCACCGGCAAGACCGCCGCGTTCGCCCTGCCGATTCTCGCGCGCATCAACCCCGGCGTCCGTCACCCGCAGGCGCTCGTCCTCGCGCCGACCCGCGAGCTGGCCCTGCAGGTCGCCGACAGCTTCCAGCAGTTCGCCGACCACCTCGGCGGCATTCACGTCCTGCCGATCTACGGCGGCCAGTCCTACGGAGTCCAGCTGTCGGGCCTGCGCCGCGGCGCGCAGGTCATCGTCGGCACGCCAGGCCGCGTCATCGACCACCTGGAGAAGGGCTCGCTCGACATCTCGGAGCTGCGCTTCCTCGTCCTCGACGAGGCCGACGAGATGCTGCAGATGGGCTTCCAGGAGGACGTCGAGCGCATCCTCGCCGACACCCCCGACGACAAGCAGGTCGCGCTGTTCTCCGCCACCATGCCGACGGCCATCCGCCGCCTGAGCAAGCAGTACCTGTCGGAGCCGGAGGAGATCACCGTCAAGTCCGAGACCCGCACCGCGGACAACATCCGCCAGCGGTTCCTCATGACGGCCCACCGCAACAAGCTCGACGCCCTGACCCGCATCTTCGAGGTCGAGGAGTTCGAGGCGATGATCGTGTTCGTCCGCACCAAGCAGAACACGGAGGAGCTCGCCGAGAAGCTCCGCGCCCGCGGCTTCTCCGCCGCCGCCATCAACGGCGACAACCCGCAGGCCCAGCGCGAGCGCACCATCGACCAGCTGAAGGACGGCCGCCTCGACATCCTCGTCGCCACCGACGTCGCGGCCCGCGGCCTCGACGTCGACCGCATCAGCCACGTCGTCAACTACGACATTCCGCACGACACCGAGAGCTACGTCCACCGCATCGGCCGCACCGGTCGCGCGGGCCGCTCCGGCGAGGCGCTGCTGTTCGTCACCCCGCGCGAGGGACGCCTGCTGCGGTCCATCGAGAAGGCGACGAAGTCGACGCTGCACGAGATGCACCTGCCGACCGTCGACGAGGTCAACGACTCGCGCCGCGAGAAGTTCTCCCAGTCCATCACGGAGGCCCTCGCCGACGAGCAGCTGCCGGTCTTCCGCGAGCTCATCGAGCGCTACGCGGAGGAGCACGACACCCCCATCGTCGACATCGCCGCCGCCCTGGCGACGATGGGCCAGGCCGGGGACTTTTACATGAAGGAGCAGCCGAAGCGGGAACGCCGCCGGGACCGCGATCGCGACCGCTTCGACAGGGACCGCGGGGACCGGCGCGGGGGCGGCCGCGGTGATCACGGCGACCGCGGCAAGAAGGTCGCGCCCGTCGACTTCGAGCGCAAGGGCACGGAAATCTACAAGATCAACGTCGGCCACCGCAATCGCGTCCGCCCGGGCGCCATCGTCGGCGCCATCGCCAACGAAGGTGGCCTGAACTCCAAGGACTTCGGGCACATCGACATCCGCGAGTCCTTCACCCTGGTGGAGCTGCCCGCGAACCTGCCCAAGGAGGTCCTGGACAACCTCGCCGACACCCGCATCGCCGGCCGGAACATCAACATCCAGGTCGATCGGGGAGCGCCTGACGACGGATCCTTCGGCGGCCACGGCGACAGCAACGGACATGGCGGTCACGGACACGGCCGTGGCGATCATGGCGGCGGCCGGGGCGGCTTCAAGCGCGGTGGCGGCCGAGGTGGCTTCAAGCGCGGCGGCTTCCGCGACCGCAACGACCGGGGCGGCCGTGGTAGCCACCGCGGTGGCCGGAACTTCGGCGACCGGGATCGCGGCTTCGGCGGGCGCGATGGTGACCGTCGCGGCGGCGGCCGTGGCTACAACGGCGGCGCCAAGGGTCGCGGCCGGGACTGACGGCTGACGGCGACACGGCCAGCGGTTGGCGGCTGGTGAATCCGGCCGCGACCGACGGCCGGCCGTCTGACGCAGCGTGACGAACGCCTCGCCCGTGCCGCGGTTGAAGGTGCTCGGGGTGTCGAGGAGCACGGAGTACTCGCCGCGGCGGCTGGGAGGGGTGGATATGCGGCAAGCCGGAGCGTAGTCTGAGGGAGAACCGGCGATAAGTCCTCCAGGGGAGGACTTCCCCACCCGATAGTGGGGATAGCCGGTTCCCTTAGTGTGCTCGGCCCCACGGGGTGAAGACCGATTCGAGCGTGGGTTCGATGCATTGGGCGAACCAGCTGCACGTTCGCCCCTCCAGTACCCGTTGAGTCGCCCACAGCCCGTAGTCGGCGACCTGTAGCCCCCAGGAACTGGCGGAACGCCATACACACAAGGTGATGTTGCGGTCTATCTGGGCGCAGACGTCCTGCAGCGCCTCATCGACTGCTCGATGGATACGCTTCGTTCCGAACTCCGCTGTGATGACGTAGAGGTCGTCGTCGGGGCTGGCGACCTGGCGGGCGATGGTCTTCATGTGCTGGAACCAGGCCAGTTTGTAGAGGTACAGTCCGCCCTGCTGCTTGACACTATCGTAGGCGTTCTTCTTGTAGAGGAAGGTCGTGTCGAAGCGGGGGCGCTGATTCTGGATCGTGCGGAACATCGCTGACCGGGTGCGGTGGCTATCGTTGCAGGCGTGGAAGCCGTTGGGGAGCTTCGTCCCGGCTTTCTCGTGTGCGGCGCGGAGGTGGAGTCCTTCGAGGAGGTGCGCACCGTGGTCGCCGGTGAAGGTGGCGGTGCCGAACCCGAAGTAGGTTGAGGCTCCGCCGCCGTGGGGGTTGGGGGAGCCGTCGTAGTCCAGGTTCCCGGTTTCGTCTGCGTAGAGGTAGATGTTCGTCATCGTTGGTCGGGGGGGGGGAGCGTGGCGTGGCCCTGTGACCTACGGAAGCAATATCACCGCAGGTCCCCACCCCGACAGGGCTAAATGAAGAACATCAGGATGGCGACGACGACCCAGATGAGGGAGAAGATGCCGGACAGCATGGCGAGCCTGGACTTCAGCGTCGTCCACTCGGCGGCCCGCGCCTTCTCGGCGCGGGCCTGGAACTCGGGGTCGGAGACGTCCTCGTCCTCGTCGGCGACGCCGAGGCCGGCCATCATGAGGCGCTGCTGCGGGATGACGGCGAAGAAGAGGATGGCCCACGCGATGATGGACAGCAGCAGCGAGACGTGAACGAAGCCGCTCTTCAGGTACGTCTCCATGTCGGTGAACATGACGCCGACGCCGAGCAGCGGCACCAGCAGGGAGATCATGCCGTAGGTGCGGGTGATGGAGTGCATGGTGCGGGCGGCGCCGATGGTGCCGGCCTCGCCGTCGCGGGCGGCCAGGGCGAGCTTCGGGAACATGGAGATGGCCACGGTCACGGGGCCGAGCAGCAGCAGGGCCGCGAGGACGTGGGCGATGATCACGACGTTCATGGGGGAGGGCGTCTCCTGACGGTGGGGGACGGGCTGGTTTTCGGGGACCTCCGCGGCCGTCCGGCGGGAGGGCCGGCGGCGCGGTCCGACATGCGCCCGGGCTGGGGCCTATCGGAAAACGGTTGTCCTATCAGCCACTCTAACGAATGATGCGAATTCCGCACGCGCCGGCCATCGCGGCGACGTCCTCCACCGTCGCGGGCAGGCCCCAGCGGGCGGCGACGGCGGCGTACCGCGCAACATACGCGCAGGCCAGGTCGCCGCGCCCCGGCAGCCACTCGGCGGGCGTGAGGTCCGACTTCGTGCGGTTGGCCTCCGGGTCGACGGGCACGAGGTTCGCCGGGTCATTCGCGAAGGCGCGCCGCCGCGCGGCCGGCCACCGCGCCGCGCCCATGTCCCACGCGGCGGCGAGCGGGTAGACGTGGTCGACCTCGACGGCGTCGGCCCGCAGGTCGAGCCCCGTGTAGGCGCACCGTGCGGTCCCCGGCGCCGGCTCGCAGGGGCCGCCGCCCGCGCCAAAGAGCGTGACGACGGCGACCTGCCGGGCATCGCATGCCCCCGACGGGGCCCAGCCGCCGAACAGGTCCCGGTCGTAGCCGGCGACGGTCGGACGGTCAGCGACGACGCGGACCGCCGGCAGGGCGGTGGCGAGGGCCCGCGCGTCGGCGGGGGAGGGCGACGGCGCGCAGGCGGGCAGCGTCGTCACGCACATGAGGAGGAGGACGGGGAGCAGGCGTCGGGCACGGGAAACGGGGCGGCGATCCACGCCCGTAATGGACGCGGATCGCCGCCCCGCGGTTCCCCGGGGGAGCCCCGGGGGTGGGGAGGCCGCAGCGCGGCTGCGCGGCTACGCCCTGGCGGCGGTCCGGGCCTCCTCGAACTCGGAAAGGACCTCCTCCGACGGCTTCTTCGTCGCCAGGGAGACCAGCACCATGACGATGGTGGCGGAGAGGAAGCCCGGGACGATCTCGTACAGCGTGTCCGTGAGCGGGGAGGAGCCCCACGCGAAGGCCACGACGGCGCCGGTGATCATGCCCGCCAGCGCGCCCGGGGCGTTGAGGCGGCGCCAGTACAGCGACGCCAGCATGACCGGGCCGAACGCGGAGCCGAAGCCCGCCCACGCGAAGCCGACCAGGTCGAGGATGGAGTTGTTCGGGTTCGCGGCGAGGATCGCGGCGACCACGGCGACGGCCAGCACGGCGATGCGCGACAGCACCAGGGACTGCCTCGCCTTCAGGTGGCGGTTGAAGATGCCGTGGTACAGGTCCTCCACCAGCGCCGTCGCGGAGATGAGCAGCTGCGAGGAGATGGTGGACATGATGGCCGCCAGCACTGCGGTGAGGATGAGGCCCGCCACCAGCGGATGGAACAGCACGCGGGACATGTCCAGGAAGATCGACTCGTAGGACTCCGTGTCGGAGATGGTCGCTCCCGACGTGGCGAAGTACACGGTCGCCACCAGCGCCACGAACAGCGCGCCCAGCTGGCACAGCAGCTGCCAGACCGTGCCGATGAGCCGGCCCTGCTTCGCCTCCGCCGGCTGTCGCAGAGCCATGAAGCGAACGACGATGTGCGGCTGGCCGAAGTAGCCCAGGCCCCAGCCGGCCAGGCCGATGATGGTGATGGCCGGGATGCCGGTGAACATGTTGAAGAAGCCCTCGACCGGCTCGCCGTTCGAGCCCGGGTAGGGGTGCCCGGTGGGCCAGGAGAAGATGGAGGACGGGCTCTCGCCGAGGTCCTTGATGGCGAACAGTGCGAAGACCGGCACCAGCAGCAGGGCGATGAACATGATCATGCCCTGCACCGCGTCCGTGTTGGACACCGCGACGAAGCCGCCGAACAGGGTGTACAGCACCGTGACGGCGGCGACGATGAGCATGCCCGTCAGGTAGGAGCCGCCGAAGGTGGACTCCCAGTAGACGCCGCCTGCGACCATGCCGGAGGAGACGTAGAAGGTGAAGAACATCAGGATGACCAGGCCCGCGGTGACGCGCAGCGCCTTGGAGCGGTCGTGGACGCGGTTCTCGAAGAACGTCGGCACCGTCATCGAGTTGCGGGCGATGTGCGAGTACGCGCGCAGGCGAGGGGCCGTGAACGTCCAGTTGAGGAACGCGCCGACCAGCAGGCCGATGGCAATCCAGGTCTGGTTGAGGCCCGATAGGTAGATGGCCCCGGGCAGGCCCATGAGCAGCCAGCCAGACATGTCGGAGGCGCCGGCGGACAGCGCGGCGACGAAGGGGTTGAGCCCGCGGCCGCCGAGCACGTAGTCGTCGTACTCGTTGGTCTTGCGGTAGCCTGCCCAGCCGATGTAGAGCATCACGGCCATGTAGATCGCGATGGCGATCAGATACCAGGTGTGTTCGGCCATATCCGTCCTTTCTCTGGTCGGCGCGGACGGAGCCCGGCGTACCGGGCACCCGGTGCCGCGCGGGGTCGTGCGCGCGACCCCCGGGTACAGGTCCAGCGGATGGCCGCACGTAGGTGCTTATGGCGAACGTGTCATGCGCGCCGTGCCCCTGGCAAATCGGATGACCTGCGATCTTAAGGAACCGGGGCGCGTGCGGACCTGCTGTGACCTGGATTGATGAGGGCGAACTGGGGATTCTGCGAGGTTGAACGATCCAGGCCCCCGCGAGGGGTGTGGTGCGGCGGGGCCCCGGGGACGCTCCGGGGGCGCCCGGCGGGTGTGGTGGGGTGATGTGGACGACCCCACCCGATAGATCGGATGTTCGAACACCGCCGTGGACCGGGGCGGGCTCCCGGTGGTCGATGTCGGGCCGTCCGGCAAGATGGGGCGCATGGCGAATCACCTGCTGCACGGTCTGTGGCTCCGCGGAGGGGGCCTGCACCTGTGGCTGGAGCGCGTCGACGGCCACCGGGTCCTCGGCCGTGCGGACGACGTGCTGGAAGAGCTGCCCGAGCCCGCCGCGCTGCTCCTCGGCGGCCGCATCCCGCGGTCGCGGCCCACGGTGACGCTGCAGACGCCGAAGGGCCGGCGCGTCCGCCAGCCCATCCCGGCGTGGGCGTTCGACCCGTTCACCGCCGCCGACGTGCTGGCGGAGCTGGCGCCGTTCGCCGACCACCCCGCCGTCGCACCCGACCTGCGCTTCCTGCTGGCGGCGACGGCGGGCATCCGCGATCTCGTCCGCGCCGGGCGCGTCCTGGTGACGCTCGCGTGGGACGACGGCGAGTGGTACCCGCGATGGAAGCTCGCCGACGGGCTGGACGAGTCCGTGTGGCGGTCCCAGGTGGCCGCGGCCGCGCCGCCGGTCCTGACCGTCAACGGGGGGCCGGGCTTTGTGGACGACATGTGCGACGAGATGGCGCACCCCGTCGCAACGCGCATCCTGCACTCCGACGGCGGGCCGACGCGCGTGCGCCACGGCTTCGTCTCCGCGCTGCTGGATTCGCAGCCGGTGCACGCGGCGCCGGCGGAGCTCGCCGCGCGCCTGGCGCGCTGGCGGGACACGCTCGGCGGCCGCCGTGTGGAGCTGGTGCTGCAGGTCGAGGACCCGGAGGAGGGGCTTGGCGACGTGATGGGCGTGGCCGGCGCCGTCCCCGGTCTCGCGGACGCGGCGGCGCCGTCCGGCGGCGCGGAGGAGCGCGGCCCGTCGGGCTGCGGTGACGGTCCGGACGTTGACGTCGGGGAGCTGCGCTGGCCGGTGCGCCTGCACTACCGCACGGGCGTCGCGGCGCCGGTGCGGGTGACCACGGACCTGCTGCGCACGGGAGTGCGCTCCCAGCTGCAGCCACTGCTGTCGGCGGCCCTGGACGCCGCGCCGTCGCTGCGGTCGGCGGAGGCGGAACCCGACGGCGTCGATCTGCTGCTGGATCTCGACGGGTTCCTGGAGTTCGTCGAGAACGACGTGCCCCGGCTGGAGGATGCCGGAGTGACGGTGCTGCTGCCGGCGGAATGGCGGCCGCGCGTCTCCGCATGCGTGACGGTGCAGAAGGACACCGCCGAGAAGCGCGAGGGTGCGCCGGGTGCCGGCGCCGACGATCTTGCGGCGTTCGACTGGCGGGTGTCGTTGGACGACCAGGAGCTGACGGACGCGGAGATGGAGATGCTGCTGCGCTCCTCGGCGCCGCTGGTGCGGATGCGCGGCCGGTGGATGCGCACCAGCGGCACGTCGCTGTCCGGCGTCATCGGGCACCTGCGCCGCCTGGCGGACTACCGCGATGACCTCGCGCGCCGGGCGGAGGAGGGCGAGCCCGCCGCGGAGGACGGCTCCGGGTCGAAGGCCGACCTCATGCGCGAGCTGGCGGAGCTGGCGAAGAAGCTCGAGCAGGAGAAGCTGGAGGCGGAGGTCCTCGTCGACGCCGACGGTGACGACGCCCTGGCGCGGCTCATGGAGGGCGGCGTGCCACCGCGGCCGGAGGCCATCGCCCAGCCGGGGTCCGTCGCGGCGACCCTGCGGCCCTACCAGCTGGAGGGCCTGGCCTGGCTGCGCTGGATGTCGGAGTCCGGCTTCGGCTGCGTCCTGGCGGACGACATGGGCCTGGGCAAGACGCTCCAGGTGCTGTCGCTCATCGCCCTGGAGAAGGAGGCGACGGCCGGGGGGTCGCATGGCGCGGGCATGGACGGCGGGGGCCCGCGCGACCTCGGCACCGACCGGCGCGGGCGGCCCCGCGTCGGTGCGACCCTCGTCGTCGCCCCGGTGTCGGGTGCGGCGAACTGGGCCGCGGAGGCGGGGCGGTTCACGCCGGATCTGGCCGTCGTCATGCACCACGGGCCGGATCGGGCGAAGGGCGACGCGCTGCGGCAGCTGATCGCGGGCGCGGATGTCGTCGTCACGACCTACGGCATGCTCTCCCGCGACATCGCGGACCTCGCGGCGGTGCGGTGGGAGCGCGTCGTCCTCGACGAGGCGCAGAACATCAAGAACGCCCGCACCAAGGTCGCCCGCGCGGCCAGGGCGCTGCCGGCTCGCCATCGCATCGCCGTCACCGGCACGCCGGTGGAGAACGACCTGATGGAGCTGCACTCCATCATGTCCTTCTGCAATCCGGGGCTGCTGGGCTCCGCGACGTCGTTCCGCACGGCCTTCGCCAACCCCATCCAGCGCGACCGCAGCGGCGACGCGCTCGCCTCGCTGCACCGGCTCATCGACCCGTTCGTGCTGCGCCGCGCGAAGACCGACCCCGGCCTGCTGCCGGATCTTCCGGAGAAGACGGAGCACGTCGTCCGCATCGGCCTGACCCGGGAGCAGACGGCTCTGTACAAGGCGCGCCTGGACCTGTTCACGGAGCAGCTCGAGCGGGCCGAGGGACTGGAGCGCCGCTCCCTGGTGCTGGCGGCGCTCACGGACTTCAAGCAGATCTGCAACCACCCCGCCCATTACCTCAAGGACGGCTCGGCGATCCTCGATGGCGGCATGCACCGGTCCACGAAGGTCGCGGAGCTGGAGCGGCTGATCGGCGAGGCGATGGCCGCCGGCGAGCGAACCCTCGTGTTCACCCAGTACAAGCAGTTCGGCGACATGCTGCAGCCCTACCTGCGCCGCCGCTTCGGCGCGGACATCCCGTTCCTCCACGGCGGCGTGCCCGCGAAGACCCGGCAGCGGATGATCGCCGAGTTCAACGCCCCCGACGGCCCGCCCGTGTTCATGCTGTCCCTGCAGGCCGGCGGCACGGCCATCACCCTGACCGCCGCCAACCACGTCATCCACGTCGACCGCTGGTGGAACCCGGCCGTGGAGAACCAGGCGACCGACCGCGCCTTCCGCATCGGCCAGCTGCGTGATGTGACGGTGCACAAGCTCACGACCATCGGCACGCTGGAGGAGCGCATCGCCGACATCATCGACGAGAAGGTCGAGCTGGCCGACGCCGTGATCGGCGGCCGCTCCGGCGGCGCCATCACGGAGCTCGACGACGAGACGATCAAGGGGATCGTGGACCTCCACACCATCGTCGAGGAGCGGAAGGCCGATCGCCTCGCCGCCGCCGGCCGCCATGTCCGGCGGCGGCAGCGGCAGGAGCGGGAGTCGAAGAAGATCCTCGACCACGTCCGGCGCATGCAGCTGGTCGACGATGTGGCGCTGGCCCGGTGCGACGACGCCGGGGCCGCTGACGGCGGACCGGATGACGGCCCTGACGACGAGGGGAGCGGGCGATGAGCGACGACAACATCATCTACGCCGACTTCGGCGCGCGGCGCCGCCTCCCGGACCGGGACGGCGG
>JAEWGK010000050.1 GCA_023388385.1 Actinomycetes bacterium
TCGTCGAGGTCGTTGTCGTCGTAGTCGTCATCGTCGCCGAAGTCGTCGTCATCGTCGTCTTCGTCGCCGAAATCGTCGTCAAGCAGATCGGAGTAGAGATGCTCGACCAGCGAACCGTCGTCCACCGGTCCGAGGGACTCCTCCCACTCCTCGGCGTGCTCGACCGCCAGCGCCAGGACGTCCAGAAGGCGGTCCATGTCGGTGAAGCAACCCAGGGACATGACCTCGTTGCGCAGGGACTGCACGTCGGCGTACAGATCCGCGAACATCTTCCGGCGGTCGTCGTCGGTGAGGATGGTCTCCGTGTCCGAGTCCCAGAACTCCGCGATGGCCTGATCCACGATGTCGTCCAGGTTCGCGTCCTGGGCGATGAAGCGGACGTGGGCCTCCGGCACGTTGTCCGGCGCGGTGACCATGACCTGCAGCAGGGACGCCTCGCCGACCTCGGCGGTCAGCAGCGTCGCCTCCTCCGGGTCCTGCTCGAAGTCCAGCTCCTGCAGACGCTCGTCCGTGCCGTCCAGAAGGGTGCGCAGGGTGTTGACCACCTGGTCCGTCGCCACGTGGTGCGCCACGGCCTTCACCGCGTCCTCCACCGAGAACACGACGGAGACGAGCACGGCCTCGAAGTCGTCGTCCTCGTCGTCGACGTCCGCCGCCGCCACGTACACCTCGGCCGCCGGCAGCTTCTCGTCGATGGTGACGAACTGCACCTCGAGGTCCTCGGTGATCGGGACGAACAGCGTGTCCTCGTTGACGCGGCTCTCGATGCCCTCGGCATCCAGTCCAGCCGCAATCTGCTCAAAGAAGCTCATCGGGTTCCTTCCCATGGGTCGGGCGCGGCCCACGGCGAATCCGCCGCCGCGAGGTCCGCACGCCATGGTAGACGCAGATCCCCCGGTCACGCCGGGCGCAGCCCCCGCGTCAGCCCGCGGCGGCCATCCAGTCGGCCTCCCGCGCGCCCCGATCGCGCCGGGGGCACGAGGTGCACATGTCCGCCACCGGCGAGTGGAAGATCATGCAGCACGATGACCGGATCAGGGCACACGACACGTCCCAGTCCGGTTCCTCCCCCGCCTGCGCTGCCGCGACGTCGCACGGCTTCACCGACTCCGCCGTCACGTCGGCGAAGCGCGGCTCCGGCATGCGGGCCCCGGCACCGCCGGCCTCCTCGATCGCCGCGGCGGCCTCCGCGCACCCGGCCGCCGACCAGGCCCCCACGGCCACGCCGCGCCAGGGCTCCATGAGCTCGTTGCCGATGGCCACGGCGGCCCCCGCCAGCTCGTCGCCCAGGATCGCCCACAGCGGCGCCGGCCGAACGCCGAGCGCGTCGCCCAGCGCCGCGATGGTCGGAGTCAGCCACTCCCCGACGGACCGGCCGAAGTCTCGGACCGCGGCGGCATCGTCGGCCGGCACCTCCACGGTCTCCTGCGCGATGAAGCCCGGCCAGAAGCCGTCGCGGACGAAGAACGACGCGCCGTCCCACGACGGCCGCGGCGCCTGATCCTCCAGCAGGATCATCGCCGCCGCCACGCGCAGCCACGCCCCACACGCCGAGTACCACCACAGCTGGGCGACGTGGCGCTCGGGCGACGGCGCCCCCGGCATGGGGAACAGCTCCAGGCCTGGACGGACCAGGGAGCCCACGCCGTCGGCGGTGGACAGCAGCCGGGCGGCGTCCTCCCCCTCGTACAGCGCCGATCCCGGCGACGGCTCGACATTGGCGCGCAACCACGGGATCTCCGCGACGACGCGCGAGTACGCCCCCGGCGCTCCGCCGGCACCCCCGGCTCCGCCGGCTCCCCCGGCTCCTGCGGAAGCGGCTCCTGCGGTTCCCCCGGCCCATGCTGCGGCGTCATCGTCCATGACCCCGAGGGTAGGCGCGGCAGGAGCAGGGTCAGGCCCGCCGCCACGTCAGAGCGACGGGGGCGGAGGGGCGGGCGGTAGGCCCCGTCACACGAAACGGCGTGGGGCGACGCACGTCACGCCGCAGGTGACGGGGCCGTAACGAATGGGGAACATCATTTACCTCGGGGCGTCATCGCAGCACACGGGGGAATAACGTGTACCGGAACGCGCGTTGCACGACGCGATCGCCGCGGGAGCAGCGTCGGGACACCCTCCCGCCCGCACCCCGCGGCCACCGACTCACCCACTCAGGAGGAACCACCGCATGTTCGGAGTATTCGGCAAGGACAAGGACGACAAGAAGAAGGGCGCCGACAAGGCCGTCACCGACGCCGTCGCGTCCGACCCGAAGAAGCTGGAGCAGGACGCGGGCATCGCCGGCCGCATGCTCATCCGCAGCCTCGACACAGCGATGGGCTGGCAGACGAGCGTCATCACCGCCTACGTCCGCCAGCTGCGCGCCCGCCACCCGGAGGAGACCCCGGCGCAGCTCCAGGAGCGCATCGACGACCACTTCATCAACCTGACCACCGGCACCGGCGGCGCGGCCGGCGGCGCCTCCGTCGTCCCGGGCATCGGCTTCTTCACCGGCCTGGCCGCCATCGCCGTCGAGTCCCTGTTCTTCCTCGAGGCCGCGGCGTGGCACACGCTCGCCTCCGCCCGCCTGCGCGACATCGACATCGACGAGGACGAGCGCCGCCGCTCCCTCATCCTGGTCACCATCCTCGGATCTTCGGGCACCGCCGTCGTCGCCGCGACCATCGGCGGCGAGTCCCTGCGCGCCAAGGCCAACCGCGACGTCTCCGCCGGCCTGCTGTCCCGCCTGGGCCTGCCGCAGCTCGGCGGCCTGAACAAGCGCCTGCTGAGCATGGCGCAGAAGCGCGTGACGAAGTCGGCGCGCATGGCGCTCGTCGGCAAGCTCATGCCGATGGGCATCGGCGCGGTCCTCGGCGCCACCGCCAACCGCAAGCTGGCCAAGGGCTTCGTCAGCAACTCCCGCAGCTCCCTCGGCCCGCTGCCGCGCGACTTCGCCGACTCGCTGACCATCGACGAGCAGGACATCGCGAAGGCCAGGGAGACCGGCGAGCCGGAGCCGCCGCTGTCCGCCGCCGATTCCGCCCGCCGCGTCAAGGAGGACGCCAAGGCAGGCGCCGCCGACATCGCGAACGACATCAAGGACGAGGCCGACGCCGACGTGAGGAAGTAGCGCTCGACACGGTGCGCGCCGCGACGGCCGTCACCGCGATATCCGTCGTCCGGCCTGCCCGTACGCGCGACGCCGCAAGCCGATGCCGGGTCCCCGTCTACTGTGGGGCCATGCGCAGCAGCACCCGCTCCCCCGCCGCCCCCACGGGCCGGCCGGGCCCGATGCGGGTGCTGCTGTCGTATGCGCTCCGCCACCCCGTCACGCTCCTGTTCGTCGCCGTCACCGGCGTCGGCGTCACCGTCTTCGAGACCGCGGCGCCCCTGCTGACCCGCGACGCCATCGACGCGGCCACGGGGCAGGGCGACGGCGGCGCGCCCGCGCGGTGGCTGCCTCACCTGCCGCCGCTGACGGCGGTGCTGCTGGTGTTCGCCACCGTCGCCGCCACCACGTTCGCGCTGCAGGCGGGCAGGCGGTTCTCCGCCGGCGTCCTGGCGCTGTCGGTCCAGCACGACCTGCGGATGCGGCTGCTCGCCGCGCTGCAGCGCCTCGACGGCCCGGCGCAGGACCGCGTGCGCACGGGGCAGGTCGTCGCCCGATCGATCTCCGACCTCAACGCCGTGCAGACGATGCTGGCCATGCTGCCGCTGGCGCTGACCTCCGTCATCCGCATGGTGCTGACCATCGCGGTGATGCTCACGCTGTCGGTGCCGCTGTCGCTGGTCGGCCTGGCCGTCGTGCCCGTGCTCGTCGGCGTCGCGTCACGCTCCCGGACCACCCTGCACGCCGCGACGTGGACGGCGCAGCAGCAGGCGGCGGACGTCGCAACGCACGTGGAGGAGACGGTCACCGGCGTCCGCGTGGTCAAGGCCTTCGCGCAGGAGAACCGGGAGACCGCCGCGCTGGAGCGCATGTCGCGGCACCTGTACGCGCTGCGGATGCGCGCCGCGCGGCTCAACGCCCGCTACCAGCCGGCGCTGACGTCACTGCCACAGCTGTCGCTCGTCGCCGTCATCGCCGTCGGCGGGTGGCTGGCGCTGCGGGGGCAGGTCACCGTCGGCACGTTCGTGGCGTTCGCGACGTACCTCACGACGGTCACCAACCTGTCCCGCATGGTCTCCCGCATGCTCATCTCCGTGCAGCTGGCGGCGGCGAGCGTCGACCGGGTCGCCGACGTCATCCACGCGGAGCCGGACCACGCCGACCCGGAGGACCCGCGACCGGTGCCGGACGGGCCGCTGGGTGTGCGGTTCGAGTGCACGGGCCACGACCGCGGCGGCCGCCCGGTGCTGGACGGCGTGACGGCGGAGGTGCCCGCGGGGTCGACGCTCGCCCTCGTCGGCCCGCCGGGCTCGGGCAAGACGGTGCTGACGCAGCTGATGGGCCGCCACTACGTCGCCGACCGCGGCGCGGTGCGCCTCGTCGGCGCGGACGCGACGGTGGATCTCGCGGAGGCGGCGGCCGACGACGTGCGCCGGGCCGTCACCGTCGTGCCGGACGAGCCGTTCCTGCACTCCGGCACGCTGTTCGACAACATCGCGATGGGCGCCACGGCGCGCCTCGACGCCGGGACGCTCTCCCCCGAGGACCTGGAGGCGGAGGTTCGCCGCGCCGCCGCCGACGCCCAGGTCAGCTTCGTCGACGAGCTGCCCGACGGGTGGGACACGCACCTCGGCGAGCGCGGCATGACGCTGTCCGGCGGACAGCGCCAGCGCATCGCCCTGGCCCGAGCACTGGTCGCGGAGCCGCGGGTGCTCGTTCTGGACGACGCGACCTCAGCCATCGACGCCACCACCGAGGCCCGCATCTTCGATGCCCTGCGCCGCCGCACCCGCGACGTGACGGTCATCGCCGTCGCCCACCGCTCCTCCACCCTGGACCTCGCCGACCGCATCCTCGTGCTTGACGACGGCCGCCGTGCCGGCCTCGGCACCCGCGCCGAGCTGGTCCGCGATCTGCCCGGCTTCGCCGACCTCATGGATCTCACCGACCGCGAGCGCGAGGCCGCCCGCGCCGCCCACCGGGCGCGCACCGCCGGGGAGGGCGAACTGACGGTCGACGACCCCGGCGCCGCCGAGCCGGACCACGCCGACCCGGAGGACCCGCGACCGGTGCCGGACGG
>JAEWGK010000055.1 GCA_023388385.1 Actinomycetes bacterium
GGCCCCGCCGCATCGGCCGCGGCCGACGCCCCGCCCGACACGCCGACGCCGCGGCGCTCGCAGGCGCGGGCGAACGCCCGGCGTGCCAGATCGGCCCTAGGGCCCGTCATGGCGGGCCTGCGGGCGACGCCCGGCCACCTCGCGGCGTCCACGACCTGCCGTTCCATCGGTGACTCCTCCGTCGTCGGTCGTCCTGTGCTCATGCCCGATCCGCCCCGGTCATTTTTGTTCCGGGCATGCGCGATATCTGTCATCCAATGTAGGACCTCCGGCGCCTGAATCGGCGGAGGCACCGCCGGGGGCCTATCATGTGCCGGTACACCCATCGTCACCCACGTGAAGGAGCGCCATGACCGAGACGCCGTACCGGCCCGCCACCGGCCGCCACCATGTCGTCATCATCGGTTCCGGCTTCGGCGGGCTCTTCGCCGCGAAGAAGCTCAAGGACGCCTACGTCGACGTCACGCTGATCGACCGCACCAACCACCACCTCTTCCAGCCGCTGTTGTACCAGGTCGCCACCGGCATCCTGTCCTCCGGCGAGATCGCGCCGCCGACCCGCCAGATCATGGACGGCGAGCCGAACGTCCGCGTGGTCAAGGGCGACGTCGTCGACATCGACGTCGAGAAGCGCACCGTCACCTCCGAGCTCGGCGCGTCGGCGAACGTGTGGGAGTACGACTCCCTCATCATCGCGGCCGGCGCCGGCCAGTCCTACTTCGGCAACGACCACTTCGCGGAGTTCGCGCCGGGCATGAAATCCATCGACGACGCGCTGGAGATCCGCGCCCGCATCATCTCCGCTTTCGAGCGCGCCGAGATCACCGACGACCCGGCCGAGCGCGAGCGCCTGCTCACGTTCGTCGTCGTCGGCGCCGGCCCGACGGGCGTGGAGCTGGCCGGCCAGCTGGCCGAGCTGGCCAACCGCACGCTGAAGTCCTCCTACCGCAACTTCAACCCGCACTCCGCGAAGGTCGTCCTCCTCGACGGCGCGCCGCAGGTCCTGCCGCCGTTCGGCAAGCGCCTGGGCCGCAACGCCCAGAAGCAGCTGGAGCGCCTGGGCGTCGAGGTCAAGCTCAACGCCATGGTCACCGACGTCACCGAGCACGGCGTCACCTACCGCAACACGCAGGACGATACGACGGAGGAGATCCCGTCGTACTGCAAGATCTGGTCCGCGGGCGTCTCCGCCTCCCCGCTGGGCAAGATGGTCGCCGATCAGCTGGACGTCGAGTGCGACCGCGCCGGCCGCGTCAAGGTCAACCCGGACCTGTCCGTCGGCTCCGACCGCAACGTCTTCGTCGTCGGCGACATGATGGCCCTCGACGGCCTGCCGGGCGTCGCGCAGGTGGCCATCCAGGGCGGCGAGTATGTCGCCGACGTCATCGCCTCCGAGGTCGACGCGGAGGGCGAGGCCCCGGCCGAGCGCGCCCCGTTCGAGTACTTCGACAAGGGCTCGATGGCGACGGTCTCCCGCTTCTCCGCGGTGGTGAAGATGGGCAAGGTCGAGGTCACCGGCTTCGTCGGCTGGTTCCTGTGGCTCGCCGTCCACCTCATGTTCCTGGTCGGCTTCCGCAACCGCCTGGTGTCCTGCATCAGCTGGGGCCTCAACGTGCTCACGCGCGACCGCTGGCAGCTGGTGTCCACTCGCCAGCAGATGTACGCCCGCAATGCGCTGGCCCGTCTGGACCACGTCTCCGGCGACGACAAGCCGATGGAGGTCCGCGACACGCGCCGCCCGCAGCGCAACCGCGACGCCACGTAGCGCCGCGCGCCTCCCGCGTCACCCTCGGCCTCAGCCCCTCGCCAGCACCGCCAGGCGCAGGGTCGTGCGGGCCAGGAGCTTGCCCGTGGCCTCGTCGGAGTGGCGGATCTCCCACACGTGGGACGTGCGGCCCAGATGGACCGGCTCCGCGACGGAGACGACGGTCATGCCCGCCGAGCCCGGGCGGAAGAAGTCGGTGCTGTTGTTGGCGCCGACGACGGCCGGGCCCGCACCGGCGGCCAGGTAGCCGGACATGGAGCCCAGGGACTCACCGACGGCGGCGAAGACGCCGCCGTTGACCAGGCCCCACGGCTGGAGGTGACGGGAGTCGGCGGTGAACGCCATCGTCGCGCCGCGGGGGCCGAGGGCGCGCAGCGTCATGCCGAGGAGTTCGCCGAGGCCGTCGACGCCCCCCTCCGCGGCGACCGCATTGACGCGGGCGATCTCGGACTCCTCCAGCTCCCGCTCTGCGGCGGTGCGCAGGAGGGACATGTACGTGTCGAACACGGCCTGATCTGCCATCGGGGCTCCTCGGGGTCTCGGCGCCGGCGGGTCTTCCAGGTTCCGGCCGGCGGGCATGGCGCCGACTGTAGCGGCAATCTCCGACCCAGCGGCGCGATATGGGAGGGCACCGGCCGGGAAATCACGGCAACACCGCGAGCGGCGGGGCTTGCGTTGCCTATGCTCATCCCCATGGAGAACTCGCAGAAGCTCGCCCAGATCGGCGTCGTCGGCCTGGCCGTCATGGGCTCGAACCTCGCCCGCAACTTCGCCCGCAACGGCCACGTCGTCGCCGTGTACAACCGCAGCCCGGAAAAGACCCGGGCCATGATGGACGCCCACGGCTCGGAGGGCGCCTTCATCCCGTCGGAGTCCATCGAGGACTTCGTCGCCTCCCTGGAGCGCCCGCGCCGTGCCATCATCATGGTGCAGGCCGGCCCGGCCACCGACGCGGTCATCACCCAACTGGCCGACGCAATGGAAGAGGGCGACATCATCATCGACGGCGGCAACGCGCTGTTCGAGGACACGATCCGCCGCGAGCGCGAAATCCGCGCCCGGGGCCTGCACTTCGTCGGCGCCGGCATCTCCGGCGGCGAGGAGGGCGCCCTCAACGGGCCGGCGATCATGCCGGGCGGCCCGGCCGAGTCCTACGAGTCCCTGGGCCCGCTGCTGGAGTCGATCGCCGCCGAGGTCGACGGCACCCCGTGCTGCACCCACATCGGAACCGACGGCGCCGGCCACTTCGTGAAGATGGTCCACAACGGCATCGAATACGCCGACATGCAGGTCATCGGCGAGGCCTACCACCTGCTCCGCGACGCCGCGGGGATGGAGCCGGCCGAGATCGCCGACGTGTTCCGCGAGTGGAACTCCGGTGACCTGGACTCCTACCTGGTCGAGATCACCGCCGAGGTTCTCTCCCAGGTCGACGCCGCCACCGGCAGGCCGCTGGTCGACGTCATCGTCGACGCCGCCGGGCAGAAGGGCACCGGCCGCTGGACCGTCAAGGCCGCGCTGGACCTGGGCATCCCGACCACCGGCATCGGCGAGGCCGTCTTCGCCCGCGCCCTGTCCTCCTCCCTCTCCCAGCGCGAGGCCGCGCAGGGCCTGCCGTCGGGCGCCCTGGGCGACAAGCCGGCCGACCGCGCCGAGTTCGTGGAGAAGGTCCGCAAGGCCCTCTACGCCTCCAAGATCGTCGCCTACTCGCAGGGGTTCGACGAGATCAATGCCGGCGCCGCCGAATACGGCTGGGACATCGACCGCGGCGCGCTGGCCACCATCTGGCGCGGCGGCTGCATCATCCGCGCCCGCTTCCTCAACCGCATCAAGGAGGCCTACGACCGCGACCCGGCACTGCCCGCCCTGCTGCTCGACCCGTACTTCCGCGATCAGGTCTCCGACTGCCTGGACGCGTGGCGCGACGTCGTCGTCACGGCAACCCGCCTGGGCATCCCGGTGCCGGTGTTCTCCTCCTCGCTGTCCTACTACGACGCGCTGCGCGCCGAGCGCCTGCCCGCGGCCCTCATCCAGGGCCAGCGCGATTTCTTCGGCGCCCACACCTACCGCCGCGTCGACCGGGAAGGCTCCTTCCACACCCTGTGGTCCGGCGACCGCTCCGAGGTGGAGGCCTGAGCCCCGCCCGCCCGCACGCGCACCGCACAGCGCACCGCGCTCGACGACGCCCGCCCCGGCCCACCGGCGG
>JAEWGK010000184.1 GCA_023388385.1 Actinomycetes bacterium
GCGGAGGCGTGGGGAGGCCTGCGCGGCCCCGGCGCCGGTGCCGCGGGCGCCGCCGGAGGAGCCCCGGATCCCTCCGGGATCATCGCCGCGGCCCGCAACCGGGCGGCCCGCGCGGGCGGCGCCGGAACCCGGGGGACCCGCGGCCGCGACGACCGGCTGCGGACGTGGGGTGCCCGCATGATCGTCGACGATCTCTCGCGCGATGCGACCGGCGGCCGCGAGTCCCGCGGCATCGCCTACCAGCGCGAGGGCCGCGTCATCGGCATGGACGTCGCAGATGGGACCGTCGTCGCGCAGGTGGCGGGCTCCCAGCTGGAGCCGTTCACCGTCGTCCTGCAGCTGCCGCCGCGGCGGGGCGGTCGTCGCGACGCCCTGGTGGACCAGCTGCTCGAGGCTCCCGAAGGCACGCTCGGGTCTCTGGCCTCACCGGACGCGCCCCCGTTCGCCGGGGAGCTGGTCATCGGCCCCGACGAGCGCATCCGCGCCACCTGCGACTGCCCGGACGCCGCCATACCGTGCAAGCACATCGTCGCCGTCGCCCACGAACTGGGCCGGCGCATCGACTGCGACCCGGAGGAGCTGCTGCGCGTGCGCGGCATCACGCAGGAGGACCTGCAGGACCGGCTGGCACGACGCGGCGCCGACGCGGCGCTGCGGGCCGCCCGGCCCGTGCAGCCGGTGCCCGAGGACGGCGAGGTCCCCGTCGTCGACTTCTGGGGGGCCTCGATGGCGCCGCCCCCACTGCCGGAGGTCGCCGCGGAGCCCGCCCTCCGGGACACCGACGCGGGCCTGCTGCACGACGCGCTCGACGTCGTCAGTCACGGTCCCGCCGACGAGCTGCGCGGCTTCTCCCAGCTGGAGGAGCTCTACGAGCGGCTCATGGCCGACGGCCGTCCCCCGGATGAGGGGGCGGACGGCGGCAACGACGCCGATCACGACGGCAACGACGAGACGAACCACTCCGACGATGGAGGCGACCGATGAAGTTCCTGCACACCTCCGACTGGCACCTGGGGAAGCGGACGCCCCGCTACGCGCGCACGGACCCGGCCACCCCGGCGATGCTCGCCGCCGGCCGACTCGATGCCGTCGCCCGCATCGGCGAACTGGCGGAAGCCGAGGGCTGCTCGTTCATCGTCGTCGCCGGCGACGTCTTCGACTCCAACAACCCCGATGAGCGGAACCTGCGGCGCAGCGTCGACGCACTGCGGGAGCTGCCCGTGCCCGTCTACCTCCTGCCCGGCAACCACGACAGCTACGACCAGGGCAGCGTCTACCGCCGCCGGGAGTTCGCGGGACTGGACGGCGTCCACGTCATCGGCTCGGCCGAGCCCATCGCCGTCGCCGACGGGGTGGAGATCGTCGGCGCGCCCCTGCTGAGCCGCTTTCCGGTGGAGGATCCGGCCACGGCCGCCCTCGCGGCGATGGAGCCGGCGCCGCCGGGCGTCATCCGCGTCTTCTGCGGCCACGGCCAGTTCGAGGGCTTCGGCGCCGCCGACGACGATGACGCCACGCGGCGGACCTCCGCCCAGCGGCCGGACCTTGCCGTCGTGCAGGCGGCGCTGGCCGACGGGCGCATCCACTACGCCGCCTTCGGCGACCGCCATCTCACGCAGCGGGTCTCCGATCGGGTCCACTACTCCGGCAGCCCCGAGCCCACCGAGTTCCGCGGGCGCCCGGAGGAGACCGGCAACGTGCTCGTCGTGGAGATCGACGAGGAGGACCCGGGAGCGGCTCCGGACGTCGTCACGCATCACGTGGGCGTCTGGACGTTCCTTGACCTGGCGGCGCAGGTGTCGTCGGACGAGTCGCTGCACGCATGGTTCGACGCCGTCGAGGCGGTGCCCGACAAGGCGCGGACGATGCTGCGCTACCACCTCACCGGCACGGTCACGTTCACCCAGTCCATGAAGCTCGAAGAGCGGCTGTCGGACTACCGCCATCGCTTCCCATACGTCGCCGAATGGGAGCGGCACCACGACCTCGTGCTGGTACCCGACGACCTGGAGAGCGTCGACTGGGGCGCCGGAGGCTTCGTCGCCGATGCGGCGCGGGAACTCGCCGACCTGGTCCGCGCCGGCGGTCCGCGGGCGGACACGGCCCGCCGCGCGCTCGCCCACCTGTACCACCTCACCGCGAAGGGACGCTGACCATGAAGCTGCATTCGATTGAGCTGCGCAACGTCCGCGGCATTCGGCACGCGGTCATCGACGACATCCCCGACGACGGGGTGCTCATCATCGACGCGCCAAACGAGTCCGGCAAGTCCTCCGTCACCGACGCCATCGAGACCTGCCTGACGGAGAAGCACACCGCGAAGAAGATCGGCATCCGCGACATGGTCACCTACGGGACCTCCGAGCCCGTGCGCATCCGCCTGGAGATGACCCTCGACGGCCGACGATTCATCGTGGACAAGTCGTTCATCAACCGCGCCGACTCCACGGTCGAGATTCTCGCACCCGCCGACGAGAGGCGGACGCTGAAGAAGGCTGCCGCGGACGAGTGGCTGGAGGAGCGCCGGAAGGCCTCCGGGCTTGATGACCTGTGGAACGCGTTCACCGCCGACCAGCGCGGCGAGCTCAACGTGCTGAAGCTCAACGACGTCGGGGCGATGACCGGTTCGCTGGCAGCGGCGGCGCGCGCGGGGGACGTGGGTGCGGACGGGATCGCGGACGGGGACGCCGGCCCGGATGCCGCGCCGGGTTCCGCCTCGGACCCGGCCCGGGCCGCCGGTTCCGCCGGTCCCGCCGGGGTCGGTGTGACCTCGGCCGACGCGCGCGCCGTCATGGCCGGGGTGGAGAAGGAATATCGGAGGTTCTTCACCGACACCGGCCGCCCGAGCAAGTCCCGCCGGGATGCCGCAGACGAGCTGGACAGGAAGCGCGGCGAACTCGCCGAGGTCGCCGGTCGCCGCGAGGAGCTCGACCGCGCCATCGGGGAGCACGAGAGGCTCACCGCGGCCATCGCCGCCCACGAGGCGAAGCTGCCGGAGGAGGAGGCGGAGGCCGCCGACGCCGCCGGGCGCCTCGCCCGCGCCGAGGAGGCGCAGGCCCGGCTCGACGCCGCCCTCGAGCGCCTCGAAGCCCGCCGTGCCGCGGTCACCGCCGCCG
>JAEWGK010000186.1 GCA_023388385.1 Actinomycetes bacterium
CTGACGTCACTCATGCTGACCTACGGTGTCGCCGTGCAAAAGCACCGTGAGTATGTCCTGTATGAGGTCGACGAGGACTTCTTCGACGCCGACGAGACGTAACCGGCCGACGATGGCCCGGCGGGGAGCTGACGTCACTGCGGTCGCGTCGGCGTCCAGCGGTGAGGCCGCGAAGGCGATTCCCGCCCGATTCCCGCGGCGCACGCCCGCCGCATAGAATCCCCCGCATGAACACCGTCGCCATCCTCGACTACGGCTCCGGCAACCTGCGGTCCGCCGAGCGCGCCCTCGAGCGCGCCGGCGCCGACGTCACCGTCACCGCGGACCCCGACACGGTGCTTGCCGCCGACGGCCTCGTGGTGCCAGGCGTCGGCGCCTACGCCGCCTGCATGGAGGGCCTGCGCCGCGTCCAGGGTGGACGCCTCATCGGTTCCCGCCTGGCCGGCGGCCGCCCGGTGCTGGGCATCTGCGTCGGCATGCAGATCCTCTTCGACCGCGGTGTCGAGTTCGCCGAGGGCATCCACGCCCCGGAGGCGGCGGAGGACGGCGAGGGCGCGACCGGCGCCCGTGAGGCCGCCGCCGAGCCGCGGCCCGTCGGCACGCCCGGCTGCGGCGAATGGCCAGGCACCGTCGAACGCCTGGAGGCGCCGATCCTGCCGCACATGGGCTGGAACACCGTCGACGTCGCGGAGGGCTCCGCGCTCTTCGCCGGCATGGCGCCCGACGAGCGCTACTACTTCGTCCATTCCTACGGTGTTCGCCGCTGGGAGCTCACCGACACCGGCCGCATCGCCACGCCGCTGGTCCACTGGGCCGAGCACGGCGGGGATCGATTCGTCGCCGCCGTCGAGAACGGCCCCCTGTGGGCCACGCAGTTCCACCCGGAGAAGTCCGGCGACGCCGGGCTGCGGCTGCTGGCCAATTGGGTGTCGACGCTGGGGTAGGGGCGGGCGACGGCGCGCCCGCCCGCCGGCCCCCGCGGTAGCCTCGGGACATGCCCGCACCCGAACACCGTTCAATCCTCGGCGAGCTCGGCCGCATCGCCGAGGACCGCCGCGCCCGCGGTCTGCACCGCGAGCTTCTCGTCCGCTCGCCCGCGGAGACGGACACGGACGCAGCCGGTGGCCCGCGCCCGCCCCTGGACCTCGCGTCCAACGACTACCTGGGCCTCCACGACGACCCACGGGTCATCGCCGCCGCCACCCGTGCCCTGCGCGCTTACGGTCTCGGTTCCACGGGGTCGCGCCTGGTCACAGGCGCAACGCAGGTGCACGACGAGCTCGAGCGCGAGCTCGCCGCCTTCATGGGCCACGGCTCCGCCACCGTCCTGTCGTCGGGCTACATGGCCAACCTCGCCGCGGTGACGTCGCTGGCCGGCCGCGGGGATCTCATCGTCAGCGACGCCGGGTCGCATGCCAGCCTCATCGACGCGTGCAGGCTGTCGCGGGCCCGGGTCGTCGTCACGCCCCGCGGCGACGTGGGCGCCGTGCGCGCCGCGCTGGCCGCCCGCGACGAGCCCCGCGCGCTCGTCGTCTCCGATGCCGTCTACTCCGCCGACGGCGACATCGCCGATGTCCGCGCGCTGCATGCGGTCGCCCGCGAGCATGGTGCGGCATTGCTCGTCGACGAGGCCCACGCCCTCGGCGTCGTCGGCCCCGGCGGTCGCGGCGCCGTCCACGCCGCCGGCCTCGCCGGGGCGCCCGACCTGGTCGTGACCGTGACGCTGTCGAAGTCGCTCGGATCGCAGGGCGGTGCGGTCCTCGGACCCGCGGAGCTGCGCGACCACGTGCTCAACCACGCGCGGCCCGCGATTTTCGACACCGCCCTCGCACCCGCCTCCGCCGCCGGCGCGCTCGAGGCGCTTCGCATCCTCGCCGCCGACCCGGGCCTGCCCGCGCGCGTGCTGGCCAACGCGCGTGCGCTTGCCGACGCGTGGGGCGTCGCCGCCCCGCCCTCCGCCGTCGTGCCGGTGGTCCTCGGCGATCCGGGGCGCGCCGTCGCCGCCCGCGACGCCCTCCTGGCCCGGGGTGTGCTCGTCGGCGTATTCCGCCCCCCGTCGGTGTCGGCCGGGCAGTCGCGGTTGCGCCTGACCGCCCGGGCGAACCTGTCGGAGGAGGACCTCGCCCGCGCCGCGCCTCGCCCTGGCGACGTCCCGGATGCCGCGGACCCGTAGGGGAGGGACAGCCGGGACACGGCACGGCCTCGCCTATACTCGACCGGTGACCGCGGGAGGTCCACGGATGACGTGGAGGACGCGGCCGCCATCCGCCCGACCGCCCGCACCGGCCGCCCCACCCGATCAGGAGGAACGAAAAGCATGAGCCTGACCCTGCTGCCCGCCGTCGACGTCGCCGATGGACAGGCCGTGCGCCTGGTCCAGGGCGCCGCGGGAAGCGAGACCCACTACGGCGCTCCGATCGACGCCGCCATGAACTGGCAGGACGCCGGCGCCGAGTGGATTCACCTGGTCGACCTCGACGCGGCTTTCGGTCGCGGCACGAACTACGAGCTGCTGCGCGACGTCGTCGGCAAGCTCGACGTCGACGTCGAGCTCTCCGGCGGCATCCGCGATGACGAGTCCCTCGAGGCTGCGCTGGCCACGGGCTGCCGCCGCGTCAACATCGGCACCGCCGCGCTGGAGAACCCGGAGTGGTGCAAGACGGTCATCGAGCGTTTCGGCGATCGCGTCGCCATCGGCCTGGACGTCCGCAACATCGACGGCGAGTGGCGCCTGCGCGGCCGCGGCTGGGTCTCCGACGGCGGCGACTTGTGGGAGGTCCTCGAGCGCCTGGACGCGCAGGGGTGCTCCCGGTTCGTCGTCACGGACGTGTCGAAGGACGGCACGCTGGCCGGCCCGAACATCGACCTGCTGCGCGACGTCGCCGCCGCCACCGACGCGCCGATCGTCGCCTCCGGCGGCGTGAGCTCGCTGGCGGACCTCGAGGCCATCAAGACGCTGGTCGACGACGGCGTGGACTCCGCCATCGTCGGCAAGGCCCTGTACGCCGGCCGCTTCACGCTGGCGCAGGCCCTCGAGGTCGCCCGCTCCTAGCGGGCGCCCGCACCCCGCGCCGGGCACGCACCCGACGCACCCCACGCAACCAGGGAGGCCGCACATGGGCACCACCGCACCGGACCCGCTGGAGATGCTCGCCGTCGCCGAGCGCGCGGTGGCGGAGGTCGAGGACCTCTTCCGCGACAACCTCGGCGCGGCGCCCACCGTGCGCAAACCGGACGGCTCATGCGTCACCGCCATCGACATGGCGGTGGAGGAGCGCCTCCGCGATCGCCTGACGACGGCCACCGGCCTGCCCTTCCACGGCGAGGAGTCCGGCGGCGGCGACCCGGCCCGGTCCACCGTGTGGATCGTCGATCCGGTCGACGGCACGACGAACTACGCCAACGGCCACACGGCCTGCGCGATCCTGGTGTCGCTGGTCCACGAGGGCCGGCCGATCGCGTCGGTGACGTCCCTGCCCATCGCGCGGATACGGGTGACGGCGGCGGAGGGACACGGCGTCCGCCGCAACGGCGAGTCGTCCCGGCCGCGGCGCCAGCGAGGCGTGCCGGTGCCGGTGGGCTTCGGCTCGGTCATCGCCGGGCGCGAGGGCCGCTTCCCGCGGGCGTGGCGCCGCGGCCTGCTGACGTCCGTCGGAGAGCGTCTCCCGGCCATCCGCATCTCCGGGTCGGTCGGCTACGACCTGGCGATGACGGCGACGGGCACCTACGGTGGCGCCGTGACGTTCTCCCCGAACATCTGGGACAACGCCGCGGGCGTGCTGGCGGTGCGGGAGGCCGGCGGCGTCGTCACGGATCTGGCTGGCCGCGACTGGACGCTGGACTCGGTGGGCGTCCTCGCCGGCACACCCGCCGTCCACGAGCAGCTGCTCGAGGCCATCGGCGACGTCGCGCCGCCCTCGGTGCTGCGCGGCCGCACCTGAGCCCGACGGTCGGCGTCCGCCGCGCACCCCACCAACCGCACCCACCCACCACGAAGAATCACTCCAGGAGAACACCATGGCCGTCGCAGTCCGTGTCATCCCGTGCCTCGACGTCAACGACGGGCGCGTCGTCAAGGGCGTCAACTTCGAGAACCTCCGCGACGCCGGCGACCCCGTCGAGCTCGCCCGCCGGTACAACGAGGAGGGCGCCGACGAGCTGACCTTCCTCGACGTCACCGCGTCGAAGCACGGCCGCGGCACGATGCTGGACGTCGTCCGCCGCACCGCCGGCGAGGTGTTCATCCCCCTGACCGTCGGCGGCGGCGTCCGCTCCGTCGAGGACGTGGACCAGCTGCTGCGCGCCGGCGCGGACAAGGTCTCCGTCAACACCTCCGCCATCGCGCGGCCGGAGCTGCTGCGCGAGCTGTCGCAGCGCTTCGGCGCCCAGTGCATCGTCCTGTCCGTCGACGCGCGCCGCGTGCCGGAGGGCGGGCGGCCGCAGCCGTCCGGCTTCGAGGTCACGACGCACGGCGGCTCCCGTTCCGCCGGCATCGACGCCATCGAGTGGGCCCGCCGGGGCGAGGAGCTCGGCGTCGGCGAGATCCTGCTCAACTCCATGGACGGCGATGGCACCAAGGACGGCTTCGACCTGGAGCTGCTGCGCACGGTCCGCGCGGCCGTCGACGTGCCGGTCATCGCCTCCGGCGGCGCGGGCACGGCGGAGCACTTCGCCCCGGCGGTCGAGGCCGGCGCCGACGCCGTGCTCGCCGCCTCCATCTTCCACTTCGGAGAGGTCTCCATCCGCGAGGTCAAGGACGCCATGGCCGGCGCCGGCATCGAGGTGCGCCGGTGAGCGCCGGGGACGTGCGTGACGACGGTTTCCCCGTCGTCACGCTCGGTGGAACCCAGGACCCCGACGACCCGTCGACGTGGGAACTCGACCCCGCCATCGCGGCGCGGCTGAAGCGCAACGACGCGGGCCTCGTCCCGGCGATCGTGCAGGAGACCGGAACCGGCCGGGTCCTCATGATGGCGTGGATGGACGACCACGCGCTGGCGTACGTCATCGGCACCCGCCGCGGCACGTACTGGTCGCGCTCCCGCTCCGAGTACTGGATCAAGGGCCTGACCAGTGGTCATTTCCAGCACGTCACGTCGCTGGCGCTGGACTGCGACCACGACACGATCCTCATGGAGGTCGAGCAGACCGGCGCGGCGTGCCACACCGGCGCGCACTCCTGCTTCGACGTCGACCCGATCTTCTAGGGAGCACGGTGGCCCGCGTCCCGGGACGGCACGGGGGAGGCGCCGGCTCGCATGGCACAATGACCCCCATGCCCACCGCTTCGATGCCGACCACCATGACGTCCCGGGAGCGCTTCCGGGAGCTGGGGCGCGACCACCGCGTCGTGCCCGTCGTGAAGAAGGTCCTCGCCGACGGGGAGACGGCGCTCACCGTGTACCGGAAGCTCGCCGCCGACCGCCCGGGGACGTTCCTGCTGGAGTCCGCCGACGTCGGCGAGTCGTGGTCGCGCTGGAGCCTCATCGGGTGCGGCACCTCCGCGGCGCTGACCGTCGTCGACGGCGAGGCCGCGTGGATCGGCCGTGTGCCCGCCGGCGCGCCGCAGGGCGGCGACCCGCTCGACGCCCTGCGCGACACCCTGCGACTGCTGCACACGCAGCTGCCGCCGTTTCGCGACGACGATTCGGTGCCGCCGCTGACGTCGGGCCTGGTCGGGTACTTCGGCCATGACATCATCCGCTTCATCGAGCGCAAGCTGCCGGACACGTGCGTCGACGACCTCGGTGTGCCGGAGATGGTGCAGCTGCTGGTGGAGGACCTCGCGGTCGTCGACCATCACGAGGGCGCCGTGTGGCTCATCGCCAACCAGGTCAACTGGGATGGCTCCGCCGAGCGCATCGACGAGGCGTACGACGAGGCCGCCGCCCGCGTCGAGTTCATGCTCGAGCGCCTGTCGCGGCCGACCACCCTGCCGCCGACGGACGTCGAGCGCCCCGAGCCGGAGGTCCGCCGCCAGCGCACCGCCGAGGAGCACAAGCGCCGCATCGAGCTGTGCAAGGAGCACATCCGCGCCGGCGACGCCTTCCAGATCGTGCTGTCGCAGCGCTTTGAGATGGACACCGATGCTTCCGCGTTCGACATCTACCGCATGCTGCGCGCCACCAACCCCAGCCCGTACATGTTCCTGCTCAACGTGCCGGACGAGACGATGACGGAGACGGCTTTCCAGATCGTCGGGTCCTCGCCGGAGTCGCTGGTTGCGGTGCGCGACGGGGTCGTCGTCACGAACCCCATCGCCGGCACTCGCCCCCGCGGCGCCGACATGGACGAGGACCTGGCGCTCGAGCACGAGCTCCTCGCCGACGAGAAGGAGAACTCCGAGCACCTCATGCTCGTCGACCTCGGCCGCAACGACCTCGGCCGCGTGTGCGGCGCCGGCACCGTCGAAGTCCACGACTTCCGCCACGTCGAGCGCTACAGCCACGTGATGCACCTGGTCTCGACGGTGCGCGGCGAGCTTGACGACGCCCGGGGCCTCACCGCCGTCGACGCCTTCGCCGCGACGTTCCCGGCGGGCACCTTGTCGGGCGCGCCGAAGCCGTCGGCGCTGGCGATCATCGACAGGCTGGAGGACACCCGCCGCGGGGTCTACGGCGGCACCGTCGGCTACTTCGACTTCCGCGGCAACACCGACCAGGCCATCGCCATCCGCTCCGGCCTGGTGAAGGACGGCACCGTCTACGTCCAGGCCGGCGGCGGCATCGTCGCCGACTCCGACCCGGACGCCGAGGACGCCGAGACCCGCAACAAGGCCGCCGCCGTCCTCCGCGCGGTCGCCGCCGCCCAGACCCTGCGGCCGGCGGTGGCGGGCGGTGCGGGGTCCGGCGTGACCGAAGATTCCGACTTCCGGGAGGAGCAGCAATGACCGCCGACAATTCGGACCCCGACCCGACCACGACGGAGGGTCCGGCGGGCGAAGGCTCCGTCGCAACGCCCGTCGCGGACGCCGATTCCCCGCGCAGGGACGCCGGCGACCGCAGGCCCGCGCTGGCCATGGCGCTGGTGGCGGTGTCGGCCATCGGGCTGTGGCTCGCGTCGCGCGGGACGTGGCTGACCGTGCGGACGGCCGACGACAAGGCCGGTGAATCCGTCATCGACATGGTCGGCGCGACGTGGGCGCCCGAGACCACCGCGCTCGTGCTGACGATGCTCGCCGGCGCGGCGGCGACGCTCATCCTCGGGTCCGCCGGACGGCGCATCGTCGGCGTGC
>JAEWGK010000056.1 GCA_023388385.1 Actinomycetes bacterium
GCGGACCGCGAACGCGACCGCGTCGTCGAGCGAGACGGTGGGCTCGCCGAGGACGGGGGCGGTCAGCGGATCGAGGCCGGCCTCCATCGTCGTCGCGGCGACGTCGCGCCCGGAGGCGTCGATGAACGCGAGGACCGCGTCGGCGGCCTCGACGCCCCGCTCGCCGGCGGCGACCGCGATGGGCGCCAGGTCCGGGTAGACGCCGGCCAGCAGCTGCGGGACATCATCCGGGCCGAGCTCGCCCGTGAGATCCAGCCGGATGCTCGTCGTGCCGTTGGCCAGCGCCGACAGCAGGGTCTCATTGACCTCCTTCGCGGCGCCGCCGAAGGACCCGAAGGTCTCGCGGACTCCCCAGCCCGCCGTCTCCGCGGGACGGGGCTCCGCGCCGCGGACGAACGGGAAGACGCCCGGGACGGGGGCTTCCGCCAGATCGTCGGCGCGCGTGTACAGCGGGTTGACGTCCACGCCGTCGTAGGTGGTCTTGATGAGCTTCTGCCACACGTCCAGCGGGACGTCGGCGACGTCCTGCCTCCGGACGCGGGCGAAGACGCCGGCGACGGCCTTGTGCCAGGCCTGCTGCCGCTCGTCGAAATCCGGCGGCAGGGGCGTGCCGCCGGCGGGGGCCGTGTCGTTCGTCACGTCGGACCTTCTCCCTCGTGTTCGGTTGTGCCGCCGTCGGCGGGCACCCGTTCCGCGGGTTGCGACGATCCGCGGCCGGGGCGCCGGGCGGCGTCCTCCATGTTCCGGGGGACGCCCGGCGACCGCCCCTCGCCGGGGCGGGATGCGGGCGTCCGCACCTGGGCCCCAATGGTAGGCGCGTGCGGGGGCCCCGAGTCCCGCCACGCCCAACCCCCTGGTCACCGGGCACCCCGTATTAGGGGGTAGCGTCACCGGGGTGATGTCCCCCGACGCCCGACCGGACCCGCCGGCCCGCCCCCGCCGGCGCGCCGCCGCCCGCATGGCCGCGCTCGTGACGCTGGCGGCCGCCGGCGTCGTCGCATGGCTGACGCTCGACGTGCCCGACGCCGCCGAGCTGCGCCGCTGGGCCGACGCCACCGGAGCCTGGTTCCCGCTGGTGTTCTTCCTGGCCTACGTGGGGTTCACCCAGCTGCCGGTCCCGCGCACCATCTTCACGGTCAGCGCCGGCGTCCTGTTCGGCCCGGCGTGGGGACTGGCGCTCGCCCTCGGGGCGACGGGCATCTCCGGGGCGCTGTCCCTCACCGTCGTCCGGTCGCTGGGGCGCGAGTGGGTGCGGGAGCGCGTCGACGGCCCCCTGCTGCGCGACGTCGACCGCCGGCTCGAGCGCCGGGGGTGGCTGGCGGTCGGCAGCCTCCGGCTCATCCCGGGCATCCCCTTCTCCATCCTCAATTACGCGTGCGCGATGTCAGCCGTCCACGTGGTGCCGTTCACCGTGGCGACAATCCTCGGATCGGCGCCGGGCACCGCCGCGGGCGTTCTCGTCGGAGACACGCTGACCGGCGAGTTCGACTGGCGCGCCGTCGCCTTCCTCGGGGCTCTGGTGTTCGTGGGGCTGGCGGGCCTCGTCATCGAGTCCCGCCTGCCGACGCCCCCCGCGGGGTCCGCAGGCGAAGCCCCGGGTGCGGGGGACTGCGCGGGCGGGGCCCCGCCCGGCGGGAATGGTCCCCGCGCGTCGCAAGGGTCCGTCGTCAAGCCCCCGTCGTAGACTCGGGGCATGTACTGCGTGCACGCCCGTTACCGCGGCCGCGCGGACGACCGGACCGGCCTCGTCGCCGCGTCCGCCCGCGCGCTGGCCCGTCTCGACGGCGTCGATTCCATCGACGTCGTCGGCGACGATGCGCTCTCGGCCGACGCCCGGACGTCGGTCGGGGCGACGACCCTGGTCATGGCGCTGCTCGCCGCAGGCGATTGGACGGCGGGCATCGGCATCTCCCCCGTCGGCGACGGGCGCGCCGCGCGGGTGGCTGCCGCGGGGGTCATGCGCGCGGCGCGGGGGCCCGTCGTCCGAACGCGTATCCGCTCCGACGACCCCGCCGCCGCGGAGCTCGCGGACGACGTGTCCGCGGCATTCACGCTGCTGCACCACGTCATCTCCCGGCGCTCGCCGGAGGGGCGTGAGGCGACGAACCTCATGCGCGCCGGCTGGACGCAGGTGGAGGCGGCGGAGGACCTGGGCATCAGCAAGCAGGCCGTCAACCAGCGCCTCGCGGCCGCGGGCTGGCATGCCGAGGAGGCGGGCTGGTCGCTGGCCGTGCACCTCCTCGATCGCGCGCTGACGATGTGAGCGGTCAGCGGGCCGGAGGCTCGGCCGGCGGCCAGGCGACGTCGGGTGCGGAGCCGTCGCCGAAGGGGCTGCCGCCGAGCTCCCCGCGCCCGTGCGGGGTGAACCAGCCGGACAGATCGGGGCCCTTGGGGACGATGCCGGTGGGGTTGATGTCCGTGTGGACCTCGTAGTAGTGGGACTTGATCTGGTCGAAGTCGACGTTGTTGCCGAAGCCCGGGGTCTGGAACAGGTCCCGGGCGTAGCCCCACAGGGCGGGCATCTCCGTCAGCTTGTTCCGGTTGCACTTGAAGTGGCCGTGGTAGACGGCGTCGAAACGGACGAGCGTCGTGAACAGGCGCACATCGGCCTCCGTGATGTGGTCGCCGACCAGGTAGCGGCGCGTCGACAGGCGCTCCTCCAGCCAGTCGAGCGCGGCGAAGAGGCGATCGAAGGCCTCGTCGTGGGCCTCCTGGGAGCCCGCGAAGCCGACGCGGTAGACGCCGTTGTTCACCTCGGTGAAGACGCGGCGCATGACCTGCTCCATCTCGTCGCGGTGCGCCTCCGGCCACAGGTCGGGGGCGCCGTCGCGATGGTGCGCGGTCCACTCGGAGGCGAAGTCCCGGGTCATCTGGTCGAAGTCGTTGGTGACGACCTCCCCCGTCGCGATCTCGACCATCGCCGG
>JAEWGK010000062.1 GCA_023388385.1 Actinomycetes bacterium
CGCCATATCCTGAACTCCGCGGTCGTCGGGGAAGCTATTCCGGAGGGTTCCACCGTGGCGGACATCGGGTCCGGAGCGGGGCTCCCGGGTATTCCCCTCGCCATCGCGCGTCCGGACGTGTCGGTGACGCTGATCGAACCTCTGCTGCGGAGAACGACGTTTCTCGAGGAGGTTGTCGCGGATCTTGGGTTGGGCAACGTCACCGTCGTTCGTGGGCGAGCCGAGGAGAAGGCGGTGAAGAAGGCGGTCGGAACCTTCGACATCGTAACGAGCAGGGCGGTCGCCCCGCTGGGTCGGCTTGCGGGCTGGTCCCTCCCCCTCGTGAAGCCCGGCGGGTTGATGGTTGCTCTCAAGGGGGCGAGCGCACCGGAGGAGATTGCGAGGGACGCGAAGGAGATCCGTAAGGCGAAGGGCGTGGACCCGGAATCTGTCGAAATCGGCATCGACGCGGGCTACCCGACGCACGTCGTCCGGATTCGCCGAGCCTGAGCCGGGCCGCGCAGGCGGTGCGTCAGGGTGAATCAACGTGTGCGTTTCACGTGAAACCAGCCACGGCGTTGCTTCCGGTCACTGAGGGCATTGCAGAGGCCGTCGGCGGCGGAGGTGGGAAGGACGCGCCGCGAGCGACCGTGTTCGAACGGCCATCCCCTCCCCCACCGGCGATGATTGAGGGGCGTCGGGGTGGAGACTAGAGTCGTACGGGAAACCGGGGCACGTCGGACGACGGCGTGCCCCTCGGCACGAGTGCTCCCGCGGGGGAGCTGGAGGGGAAGCACATGGCCCGGAATTCGTGGGACGATTCGCCCATCGCGGCCGCCGCAAGGCGAGCGGCGAAGGTGAAATCGAATAACACGGCGGCTCTCCCGCGGCCGGAGCGTACCCGGCGAATCACCATCGCGAACCAGAAGGGTGGCGTCGGCAAGACCACGTCCGCGGTGAACATCGCGAGCGCACTGGCGCATTCCGGCCTCAAGGTGCTTGTCGTTGACACCGACCCGCAGGGCAATGCGTCCACTGCGCTCGACGTTGAGCATCTGTCCGGCACTCTCTCGACGTACGAGATTCTCCTGGGAGAGGCCTCCCCCGAAGAGGCGATGCAGCAGTGCCCCGAGTCGGAGAACCTGTGGTGTATTCCGGCGACGCTCGATCTCGCCGGCTCGGAGATCGAGCTCGTCAACCTGTTCAACCGTGAGTCGCGGCTGCGCCAGGCGCTGACGGACTCGTTCCTCCAGGAGCACGAATTCGACTACCTGATCATCGACTGTCCGCCGTCGCTTGGCCTGCTGACGCTCAACGCGATGACGGTGTCGGACGAGGTTCTGATCCCGATCCAGTGTGAGTTCTACGCGCTGGAGGGCGTGACACAGCTCCTCCGCAACATCGGCATGATCCGGCAGCACCTGAATCCCGATCTCCACGTCTCGGCGGTTCTGCTGACCATGTACGACGGCCGGACGAAGCTGGCAGACGAAGTGGCCCGCGAAGTCCGCAATCACTTCGGCGATGCCGTACTCCGCAACATCATCCCGCGCTCGGTGAAGGTGTCCGAGGCTCCGGGATACGGCAAGACGATCATCTCCTACGACCCGGGCAGCCGCGGTGCCCTCGCCTATCTTGACGCGGCGAAGGAGCTGGCGGAGCGGGGCGACTACCTTCCCGACGGGACCCGGGGGCCGATCGGCACCTCGGGTCGAGTCGCCGAGGAGGATGGCGATGAACGAGAGGACGGTCGGTGACGATGGCGGAATCAGACAAGCGCGAGCAGCCCCGCCGCGGGGGCCTCGGACGCGGACTTGCCGCACTCATTCCGACCGCTCCGGAGGGGCGTCCGCGGATGGGCGACGGCGCGGCCGACGAGATCTTCGGCCCCTCGCGGAGCCGGGGAGCGGTGGGCGAACCGAAAGACGCCAATCGTCACAGTGACGTTACTGACGGTGGCTCCGGCAGGGCGGGCATCGACAACCACGTAGCGGGATCGGTCCGATCCGCGCGCGGCGTTTCACGTGAAACCGCTCGGGGGGTCGACGCGGGACATGCTTCCGGTGAACCCTCCCCCGCCGGACCTACGAGGATGACCCGAACCGGGAACACCGGCGGAGTCGGTGCGACCTATCGGGAACTGCCCATCCCCGTCATCATCCCGAACCCGCGCCAGCCCCGGCAGGTGTTCGATGAGGAGCCGCTGCGGGAACTCGCCCATTCGATCCGCGAGTTCGGTCTCATGCAGCCGATCGTCGTCCGGGCGATCGGCCGGGCGGACCGGCCGGCGGCCCTCGAGCGGGCCCGCGAGACGAACCCCGAGGCGCCGCAGCCCGAATTCGAGATCATCATGGGCGAGCGCAGGTGGAGGGCCGCGCAAATGGCGGGCCTTGACGTCCTGCCGACCATCGTGCGGGAAACCGACGACGCCGCCATGCTTCGTGACGCACTCCTGGAGAATATCCACCGAGTCCAGCTGAATCCGCTGGAGGAGGCGGCGGCGTACCAGCAGTTGCTCGAAGAGTTCGACGTGACCCAGGCACAGCTGGCTGAGCGCATCGGCCGGTCCCGTCCGGTCATCACCAACATGATCCGGCTCCTCGGGCTCCCGGTGCCGGTGCAGCGGCGGGTGGCGGCGGGGGTCCTGTCCGCGGGCCATGCCCGGGCCCTCCTCGGCGTGAAGACCGGCGACCCAACCGCCGATCAGGAACGTCTGGCGGAGCGCATCATCTCGGAGGGGATGTCGGTCCGAGCGACGGAGGAGGCCGTCACGCTGCTGAACCGCGGTGACGCCGGCGCCGCGGGCCCGCGGAAGCGCACGCCCCCGCCCCAGCCGGAGCAGCTGTCGACGTGGGCGGAACGCCTGGCGGACGACTTCGACACGAAGGTGACCGCGACGATGGGCAAGCGCAAGGGGCGCATCGTCATCGAGTTCGGTGATCTGGAGGACTTCGACCGGATCATGCACATCATCCGGCCGGACGGCGCCTGACCGCCATGCACGCCGAAGACCGCGACTACGGGGCCGATGCCGGGTTCATCGAACCCATTTCCCCGCACCACCTGGGGGAATGCCATCCCGCGATGCTTCGCTCCGTTTTCTGGCAGATCGGCCCCCGGGGCGCCGACGGCGGTGTGCCGGAGGATGACGCGCCGCTGGAGAAGGAGGCATGGCTGAACCGCGTCATGCTCGAATGGGGCGCCTGCGGGTTCAATCTCATGGGCGACGGCATGCCCCCGGCCATCGCGACGGTCGTCTATGGGCCACCGCGGTTCGCCCCGACGGTGTCCCGCATGCCCACCGGGCCGGTCTCCCCCGACGCGGTGCTGCTCATGAGTCTGCACATCGACGCCTTCGCCGCGGGGCAGGGTTGGGAGCAAGTGCTCGTCGGCCAGGTGGCGGCCGACCTCGCAGCCCGCGGCGTTCGCGCAATCGAAGCCTTCGGATGCTCCGGCACCGGCGCCCAGGAGACGGATGTCCTCGCAGGTGGCGCGGGAAACCCACTTATGCTGACGACTGCCGACGAACTCGACGTCCTCGAGGCCGTCTTCGCGGACGCGGACGAGGTCGCCGGGACCGGCCCGACCGACTGCGACCCGGGTACCGTGCGGGACGTCGGGCACAGCGCGGGGGAACTGCCGCAGACGAAGATTCTCCTCGACTCCGGTTTCACGGTGGTGGCCCCCCACCCCCGTCATCCGCGTCTGCGGCTGGAACTGAGCCCCGACCTCGACTGGTCCGAGGCGGTCGGACGGGCCCTGGATGAGCTGGCCGCGGAGCAGTATTACCTGTCGCTCTCCTCGGCCAGGAGCTCCTTGAAGCTGTAGGTGCCGGTCGGGGCGTCGTCACGCTCCATGAGGTAGAGGCGCTTGACGGCGACCACGATGGCCTCGGCGATGGCGTCGCGGCGGTCCCGGTCCGTCAGGACGCTGACGTCGACCGGACTGGTCAGGTAGCCGAGGGCGATCTCGACCGTGGGCATTGTCGTCAGGCGCAGGGTGTCCCAGGTCTTCGCATGCGTGCGGCAGTCCTGCAGGTCTGTGCGGGCGACGATTTCGCGCTGCACGAGGCCGCAGAGGTGTTCACCGACGATGGAGTTCGTGCCCATGCTGGAGCCGAAGTAGAAGCTGGCGACGCCGTTCGCTCGGTCGTTCGGGTAGCGGTCGGCGCGCAGGCACATCATCAGATCCGCGCCGAAGGCGTTGGCCAGGGCGGCGCGTTCTGCATCGCTCGGGTTCGCGGTGCGCGGGCGGGAGAGGATGGTTTCCACGCCGGCCGCGACCATGCGGCCTTCGACACGGGTCGCGAGATCCCAGAGGATCTCCTCCTCCGTGATCGGGCCGAACGGCCCGGACACGGTCATGCCCGGGTTCCCGTGGCCCCGGCCTGGATCAATGACGACCCGCTTGCCCGTCAGGTGCGGGCCGGCGCGTCGAACCATCTCGCGCTCGTGGAAGGTCGTCGCCGACCCGCCCGTGACCCGGCGGCCGAGGTACGAGAGCGCCTTGAGCGTGCGGGGGCCGCAGACGCCGTCGACGCGCAGGCCGTAGTTCAGCTGGTAGTCGCGGACTGCGCGATCGGTCTCCGGGCCGTAGTGGCCGTCGACCCGGGCGGTGTAGAAGCCGAGTTCCGACAGAGTGCCCTGGAGCTGGCCGACGTCGTCGCCCGTCATGGTCATCTGCGGGTCATAGGCCAGCACGCGGGCGCCGAGGGTGTACGACGCTTCGCGCAGGATGCGGAGCGTCCGCTCGCGTATCTCGCCGTCGGAGATGATGCCGCGGGACTGCTGGAAGGCGCGGAGCGCCTCGGCGAGACCCTCGTCGAACACGGCGTCGTCGCCGGCCCACTGCGGCGACGAGGTCGCCGTCGCGTCGCCTCCGTAACCCGGCAACAGGCCCAGCCTGGCGAGCTGGGCCCGGACCTCCGCCACGCGCGGGTCGACGTCGCCGATGCGAAGCGTGTCGGTCAACTTACCGGAGCCCCTTCCGTTCTGCCTGCGGAAACGCGGAAATTGAAACTGATGGGGCCAAGGTTACCAGTTACGCGTGGGACTCGAGCTTCCGCTGGAGGGAGGCCTTCGGCTGCACGCCGACCATCTCCTCGACCTTCTGGCCGTCCTTGAAGACCAACACGGTCGGGATGGACATGATCTGGAACATCATGGCGAGCTCGCGCTGCTCGTCGACGTTGACCTTGGCGAAGACGGCCTTGTCGCCCATCTCCTCGGCCAGCTCGTCGATGACCGGGGAGAGCTTCTTGCAGGGGCCGCACCACTCGGCCCAGAAGTCGACGAGGACCGGCTTGTCGGCCTCGATGACGGTGGACTTGAAGTCGTCGGCGGTGACGGTGAGAACGGTCATGGGATGCTCCTCCGCCGCGGCGTCGGTTCCCGTGGGGGTCGACGGTATAGCGGCTTTATCGTTTAGCGGTGATTTATGGGCTAACCGTATCAAACGATGGGCGGGCGTCGTCAAGGCCTTCACGGAACCGGTGGGCCCCGGGAGATCCGGGCATGCGCCCGCGCCCCCCGTCTACAGCGCGGCCAGGTAGTGCTCGGCGTCGATGGCCGCGCGGCAGCCGGTGCCCGCCGCAGTGACGGCCTGCTGGTAGTGGGAGTCCACCAGGTCGCCGGCGGCGAAGACGCCCGGCAGGGACGTGCGGGTCGACGGGTCCTCGACCTTCACGTAGCCGTTGGCGTCGCACTCGACCTGGTCGCGGAACATCTCCGAGCGCGGGTCGTGGCCGATGGCGACGAACATCGCGGTGACGTCGAGGGTGGAGACCTCGCCGGTGGCCGTGTCGGTCAGCTCCAGGCCGGAGACCTTGCCGTCGTCCTCGCCGAGGACCTTCGAGACCACCTTGTTCGTCGCGAAGCGGATCTTGGGGTCGTTCTGGGCGCGCGCGAGCATGATTGCCGAGGCGCGGAACTCCTCGCGGCGGTGGACGAGGGTGACGGACTTCGCGAACTTGGTCAGGAAGGTCGCCTCCTCCATCGCGGAGTCGCCGCCGCCGACCACGGCGATGTCGTGGTCGCGGAAGAAGAAGCCGTCGCACGTCGCGCAGCTGGAGACGCCGTGGCCCTGCAGGGCCTCCTCGCCCGGGACGCCGAGGTACCGCGGCGCCGCGCCGGTGGCCAGGATGACGGTGCGGGCACGGTGCTCCTCGTCGCCGACCCACACGGACTTCACGTCGCCGGTCAGGTCGACGCGGTCGACGATCTCCATGCGCAGGTCGGCGCCGAAGCGTTCGGCCTGGCCGCGCATCTGGTCCATGAGATCGGGTCCCATGATGCCGTCGGTGAAGCCGGGGTAGTTCTCGACCTCGGTGGTGTTCATGAGCGAGCCACCGAACTCGATGCCCTCGAAGACGACGGGCTTGAGGTCGGCGCGGGCCGTGTACAGCGCCGCTGTGTAGCCGGCGGGGCCGGAGCCCACGATGATGACGTCGTGGATGACGGCGCTCGGGTCGGACATGTCGGTCATGATGCCTCCTGCTCGGCGGATTTATCGGCGTAACCGTTCACAGGTTCGCTGTCAGGAGGCCAAGCCTACAGGCATCCCCCGCTCCCCTGCGAACGGGCCGCCGAGCTGCCGCCGCAGTCGCTCCCGTGCCCGCGATCGGCGCGATTTCACGGTCCCCAGCGTCAGCCCCAGCCGTCCGGCCGCCTCTCCGACGCTCAGCCCCGCGAGGTCCACCTGCTCCACGACGATGCGCTGGTGCTCGGGGAGCGTCCGCACCGCGTCGCGGACGACGAGGACGAGCGTCCGGTCCGGGTCCCGATGCACGACCGCGGCCCCGGCGACCGCCGCGCGCTCCGCCGCCGCGATGCCCCCGCCCTTCGGCAGCGCCCCTCCTCCGCCGCCCCCGCCGCCCGGGCGGGTGGGCCGTCCACCGACGTGGCCGAGCCCCAGTGACTCCTCGTGCCCCGCCGCCAGCTCCGGCCGCGCGACGGCGCGCCGGCG
>JAEWGK010000263.1 GCA_023388385.1 Actinomycetes bacterium
GGGCGCATGGCCAGCTCGTTGACGGCGATGTCCGGCCGGCCGGCCTCGTCGCGGGTTTCGAACAGCTCGACGGCCAGGACGCCGGTGACGCCGAGCTCCTCCGCGATGCGGGTGGACAGCTCGCGGCAGCGGGCCTCCAGGGCGGCGTCAAGGCCCGGCGCGGGGCACACGGCCTCCCAGCAGATGCCGTCACGCTGGACGGACTCGACGACCGGCCAGGCCGCGACCCCGCCCGACGGGGTGCGGGCGCACATGGCGGACAGCTCTCGGGCCATATCGACCTTCTTCTCGGCCATGAGCGGGACGCCATCGTCGAGGAGCCTCCGCACCAGCGGCTCTAGCTCGTCGGCGGTCGGGAACCACACTCCGTGGCCGTCGTAGCCGCCGCGGCGGGCCTTCAGGCACACGGCCCCGTCGACGGCCTCGCCGAACGCGACGGCGTCCTCGACCGATTCGATGGCGGCGAACGGGGGCACGGGCGCGCCCATCTCGCGCAGACGCTTGCGCATGACCAGCTTGTCCTGGGCGTGGACCAGGGCGTCGGGGCCCGGCTGGACGGAGACGCCGTCGGCCTCGAGGGCGCGGAGGTGCTCCGTCGGCACGTGCTCGTGATCGAAGGTCATGGCGTCGACGGGTCGCACGGCACCGCCGGCGCGCACCCGGGCGACGCGGCGAAGGTCCTCCAGGTCGGAGTAGTCGCCGATTTCGACGTCACGGCAGATCTGCGCGGCCGACGCATCCTCGGCGCCGGCGAGCAGGCGCACCGACAGCCCCAGCTCGATGGCGGCGGTCTGCATCATGCGGGCAAGTTGGCCGTCGCCGACGACGGCGACGACGGGCATGCCCGGGGCGTGCGCGGGGTTGGCCGGCACCGGGGCGGCGGGGGTCTCAGCGGGGGTCGGGGTGGCATCGGTCACGCCGTCCAGCCTAGCTGTTGCGCCCCGTGACGTTGCGAACGCGGGATGCCGGGGTCTGACCACCGAGGCCGGTGTGGGGCCGGTGCGGGGTCTGTGGACATTGCCGCAGGGCAGCCAGGCGACGTAGGCCACGGTTCCCTCCGCCTCACCTGCGTAGGTGGTCGAGCAGGCCCACTCCGCGGCAAGCGTGCGGTGGAATCGCTCGACCGTGCCGTTGCTCTGGGGCGGTAGAGCCTGGTCCGCTCGTGTGTGACGGTGCCACCGAAGACATCGGCGATGACGGCGACGGCTCAACGTCGACGCTGCTGCGGGGGGGGGAGACACCCCCGCCCCCGCATTGCAACCTTGACACACCTTTTGTTTTTGCCTACAACGCTTATCAGGGGCACGCAGCCCCGGACAACCGAAGGGAAGGAGTCATCATGCGCAAGCATCTCGCCTCGGCGGCACTCGCCGCCACAATGCTCTTCGCCTCGGCAGGCGCCGCAGGAGCAACCATGATCAGCATCGACGGAGGCACCTGGGACTACGGCGTAGGAGGCAAGACCGTCTGGTCGCACTATTTCCATCAGGGCCGGAGGCACGGCAGTACCGCTATAGGCAAAATCCGCGTCGACAGCGGCTGCGTCAACAAGGGGCTCTGGTCCCGAGCCACGGCACCGAAGAAGCTCACGGGTAACAGGTCCTACTACCGCCACTGCTAACCCAGGATAGAAAGGCACAGGAACCACCGGCGATGCCGGAGCCCCACGACGGCTCCGGCACCCACTCATGCACATGAAGAAGATTCCCAACCTCCTGGTCGTCTCCGGCCTGCTCGCACTGATCATGGCGCTGGCCCTCGGCGCCGCCTATTCGGCGGCGACGACGCAGGCCGGGCTCACGGCAGGTACGACAGCCTATCTCGTCGACGGCGCAGAACGCCCCATCGACGAGTCTGCCTTTCGCACCGCCCTCGCCGACTTCGCCCGCGAGCACGACACCACGATTACCCTGGAAGCCACCTCTGCCGATGCCTCGCCGACCGAGACGTGGTTCTTCATCGCGGAGCGCACCTCCCCCGGAGGGGTACGGGACTGGCTCTCCCATCCTCCCCGCCCTTTCTTGCCCGGCTACACCATCACGACCCGCCCCCATTCCGAGTTGACCGACATCCGCGGCGGCCGGGGGATGTATTGGCTCGACCCGGCCGACGGCGACGGCGACGCCGCCCTGGCCGCTTTCCGCGGGTTCCTCGACGTCCACGGCCTCACCGGCCAGCCGCTCGAGAACAGATCGCTGGAAATGCATCTGTCCGAACCGGCCACCATCGTCCTGGTCGCGACCATGCTGCTGTGTCTGGTCCTCGGCACTCTGCACGCGGTGCTGCGCGCCCGCGAGCACGGCATCCGCCGCCTGCAGGGTCAAACCACACCCACCATCGCGATGTCCGCCCACCGCGCCGCGCTGCGCCGGCTGGTGCCCGGATGGCTCCTCGTGACAGCAGTGGCCGCCGTCGGCCTGTACGCGTTCAACCGTTTCCACGGCCTGGCCGGATTCCTCGCCTACTCCACCGCCATCGGCGCGACGTTACTGATGGTGACCAGCGCGGGCTTCCTCGCCGGTCTGGCCGTCACCGCCACCAGTCCCCTGCTCGGCGCCATCAAGGGGCAGCTGCCCCTGGCGGGCCTCACCGCCGGAGTCTGGGCCGTACGCCTGGCGGCCCTGCTTCTCTTGCTGACCATGACCGCCAACGCCATCGGCGACCTGGCCGCCCACCGGCGCCTGAACGCCGACGCGCAGGCCTGGTCCTCCCATGACCGTCCCGTCGCCGCATTCATCGCGGGTTCCTCCGGCGACGACATGTCGGCGCTGGCACCACCACTGCGCGAAATGGACCGACGGGGCCAGATCCTTATGGCCACCTCCGAATGGCACGCGGTCATAGACGCCCCCGCGGACATGCCGCCGGTGCTGCTGATGAACACCACCGCCGCGCTCGATTCCGGGGCACTGACCCCCGATGAAGCTGCGGCGCAGGGCGATACCGCCCTGCTGGTCATCCCCGCCGGCACCTCGCCCGAGGCCGTCGCCTCCGTCCGTGATCAGCTGCATGCCGAATTCGACTACGCCCGCGACACAGGCGCTGCCGTCCCCGACATCGCCGACATCACCGTCCCCCGCGGGCGCAGCGTCTTCACCTACGCCACAGGCTTCGGCTTCCAGCCGCCACCGGCCACGGTCGCCGACCCCATCGTCGCCGTCCTGCCGCCCGGACTGGCCGGCATTGCCGATTACAACCTAACCTCGGCGCTGTCGCAGGCAACCGTCCTACTGCACGACCGCGCCGCCTACGACGCCCTCGCCTCCACCGACGCCGGACGTGCGATGCTCGCGGGCTCCGAACGCGCCGTCGATCGCTGGACGCAATCCCGCAGAAGCGCCGCCGACAGCGCCCTGCAGAACCTCGGCGGCGCCCTCATCGCCCTCGTGCTGGCAACCGCGGCAGTGGCCTCCACCGCCCTGACCCACCACCTGCGCCACGCTCGCGCCCTCCACGTTCACGCGCTCATGGGCCACCACCCCCTCGCCGGCCGGGGCGGGCTCGTCGCCGCCGAGGTGGTCTTCGCCGCCATCGTCGCAGCATGGCTGGGCCACCGCCAGCACGCCTACCTCACCCAACTCGCCGCCGGCACCTCCCGGGCCCGGGAATTGACCGAGACCGTCGCGGTCTCACCGCCCCTCGTCGTCACTGCCCTCGCCTTCGTCGCCTTCTGGGCGCTCATCACCACCGCCGTCGCCGTCGCCTTCGACGAGGCCAACCTCAAGGAGAACTCCCCGGCATGACCACCATCACCCTCGACGCAGTCAGCAAGCAGTACGGCACCAAGCGGCTGTTCGCCGATGTCCATCACAGGTTCACCCCCGGCACGATCACGGCGTTGACGGGTCCGTCGGGAAGCGGAAAATCGACGCTGCTCAACTGCATCGGCACCCTGGCCGCCCCCGACGCCGGCACCATCACCGCCATCCCCGACGGCCGCGACCCGATCAGCGTCACCGCGCTGCGCCGCGGCGGCCGCCGCCGCTTCCGCCGCGACATCGTCGGCTACCTCTTCCAGGACTACGCCCTCGTCCCCGACCGCACCGTCGCCGACAACATCGCCTTCGCCCTGCCCTCCGCTGGCCCCCGCGGCCTGCTGCCCGGCACCCGCGCGGCGCGGCGCACCACCATCGCGGAGGCCCTCGGCCAGGTCGGGCTGGCCGGCTACGCGGCCCGCCCGGTCCACGAGCTCTCCGGCGGCGAGCAGCAGCGCGTCGCCCTGGCGCGCATCCTGGTCAAGCGGCCCAGCCTCGTGCTGGCGGATGAACCGACCGGAGCGCTCGACCAGGACAACGCCGACATGGTGCTGCGCCATCTGCGCACCATCGCCGACGACGGCGCCACCGTCATCATCGCCACCCACGACCCCCGCGTCGTCGACGCCGCCGACGAGCACCTGGATCTGGCGACCATGCGGTGACCCGCCGTCTCCCGGCACGCGCCGGCGGGCCCGGCCGGTATCATCGGCGACCATGGCCGACGCTGCGCAGACAACGCCCCCGCCTTCGACGCCGTCGCGGGCCATCGGCTTCGACCGGGAGGCGTACATCACCCTCCAGTCGGAGCACATCCGCCACCGGCGCGAATCCCTCGGCGGACGGCTGTACCTGGAGATGGGCGGCAAGCTCTTCGACGATCTCCACGCCTCCCGCGTCCTGCCGGGCTTCACCCCGGACAACAAGATCGCCATGCTGGAGCGCATCCGCGACGAGATGGAGATACTGGTCTGCATCAACGCCCGCGACCTGCGACGCAAGAAGGTCCGCGCCGACCTGGGCATCCCGTACGAGGAGGACCTGCTGCGCCTGGTCGACGTGTTCCGGGAACGCGGATTCCTGGTGGAGCACGTGGTGCTCACGCAGTACGAGGAGTCGAACGAGGAGGCGGTGGCGTTCCGCGACCGGCTCACCCGCCTGGGCCTGACGGTCTCCCGGCATTACCGGATCCCGGGCTACCCGGCGAACGCCGACCTCATCATCGGCCCCGACGGCTTCGGCCGCAACGAGTACGCGGAGACCACGCGCGACGTCATCGTCGTCACCGCCCCCGGCCCCGGCTCCGGCAAGCTGGCCACCTGCCTGTCGCAGATCTACCACGAGCACGTCCGCGGCACGGCAGCCGGCTACGCGAAGTTCGAGACGTTCCCGGTGTGGAACCTGCCGCTCGATCACCCCGTCAACATGGCGTACGAGGCGGCGACGGCGGACCTCGACGACGTCAACATGATCGATCCGTTCCATCTGCGCGCCCACGGCGCGGAGGCCGTGAACTACAACCGCGACGTCGAGGTGTTCCCCCTGCTCAAGCGATTGCTGGAGCGCATCTCCGGAGCGTCGCCGTACGAGTCGCCGACCGACATGGGCGTGAACATGGCCGGCCGCGCCATCGTCGACGACGCCGTGTGCCGCCGCGCCGCGGAGCAGGAGATCCTCCGCCGCCTGTTCAAGGCGCTGGTCGACGAGGCGCGCACGTGCGCGGAGCCGGTCGTCTCCAAGCGCATCGAAATCATCATGGGCAAGCTGGGCCTGAGCCCTGCCGATCGCCCCGTCGTCTCCCCCGCACTGGAGATGGAGAAGGCCACCGGGGCGCCGGCGGCCGCGATGGAGCTGGCCGACGGCACCATCATCGCGGGCAAGACCTCGCCGCTGCTCGGCTGCTCCGCGGCGATGCTGCTCAACGCGCTCAAGCACCTGGCCGGCATCGACCCGGAGGTGAAGCTGCTGGCGCCGGGGTCCATCCGGCCGATCCAGACGCTGAAGACCGAGCACCTGGGCAGCCGGAACCCGCGCCTGCACACCGACGAGGTCCTCATCGCGCTGAGCGTCTCCGCGGACACGGACCCGAACGCCCGGCGCGCACTCGACGAGCTGTCGACGCTGCGGGGCTGCGACGCCCACACGACGACGATCCTCGGCTCGGTCGACGAGGGCATCTTCCGCAACCTCGGCATGCTGGTCACCTCCGAACCGAGGTTCCAGCGCCGCTCCCTCTACCGCAAGCGCTGACCGGTTCCCTGGCGGAGGGACGGGGGCGCGCCGGCGCGGTCAGTGCGCGCCGGCGAGCGCGCGGACGACGCGGCGGGAACCCGGCACACCCTCGATGACCAGGGGCTCGCGCCAGTACCGCGTGCTGACGGCCAGCATGGACCCGCGCCGGTCGACGGCCCGGATGGAGCGCAGGTCGATGGAGGTGATCTCCGGGCGCACGATGCCGCGGCGCAGCAGCAGCCGGCGGTCGGTCACCACCAGGCGCCGGCCCAGCCAGTCCAGCACCGGGCCACCGACGCGCCACGCCAGCAGAACCGGCCACGCGAGCATGAGCGTCGCGCGCATGCCCGCCAAGTCGCCGTCGCCGATGTAGGGGCCGTCGATGAAGCCGATGAGCAGCCAGATGACGCCGGTGACGACGACGAGGTCCACCAGCGGGCGCACCAGGCGGGAGAACACGGGGTTGACGTCCAGGAGAGCCACCTCGCCCGGCTCCATCTCGTCGTACGGGAAGGCCATCTACGCACCGGTCCCCGAGTAGCCGCCAGTGGCCGGGCGGACGTGGCGGACGTCGCCGGCGGCGACGACGTGGCGCATGCCCGAGTCCTCCACGACCTCCAGCTCCCCGTCCGACCGGACGGACGTCGCCCGCCCCGTGAAGGACGAGCCGTCCGGCAGGTCCACGCGAACCTCGAGGCCCACCGTGACGCAGGCGTCCCGGAAGTCCGCGAGGAACCCGTCGACGTCAGAGCGCCACTGGTCCACCCGGGTCTCCAGCGCCCGGCACACGGCGACGAGCAGATCCGAGGCGTCCGGGTCCGCCACGCCCTCGAGCACCAGGGACGTCGCGTGCGGCACCGGCAGCTGCTCCCGGGTCATGAGGACGTTGAGGCCCATGCCGACGGCCATCGCCGGCGGCTCCAGCGACGCGGCCTCGACGAGGATGCCGCAGATCTTGCGGCCGCCCACGAGCACGTCGTTCGGCCACTTCACCCGCGCGTCGACGCCCGCGTGCGCCCGCAACGCATCCCGCATGGCCATTCCCGCGACCAGGGGCAGCAGGCCCAGGCGCGTCAGCGGCACGTCCTCCGGCCGCAGCAGGACGGACAGCGCGAGGTTCACCCCCGGCGGGGTCTCCCACACCCGCTGCATCCGTCCGCGGCCGGCCCGCTGGTCCACCGTGGCGACGACGGCCGGGGCCGCCGCGCCGTCGCGGAGCAAGGCCAGGCCGTCGGCGTTCGTGGAGCCGGTGGACTCCGGGAGCTCCACGCCCCAGCCCGGCAGGCTCGCCCGGACGCGGTCCGCGTCCAGCCGCAGTCCCCCCACCGGTGCGCCGGGCTCCCCCGCGCCGGTGCCGTCGATTCGCTGCTCGTCGCTCATGGCGCCCGAGTGTAGCGGCGGCCCCGACATCGACCGCGGGCCTGCGGCGGGGTCGCCCGGAGCCGCACTGGGCCGCCCTCGGCCGCACGTGGACGAGGCTCCAGCCACGCCACACAATGCCGCTTTCCATGTGAAACATCTCACGCGCAGTGACGTTTTACTTTTTCGTCGCCAAACATTACGGTGCACAAACATGACTCTTCCCTCATGTTTGGCCCCCGACGTCCAATCCGACGGCTCCGCCGCCCCGGTGCGACATCCGAATTCCATCTCCGCGGAGACCTCGGCCGCCGTCCCGACGCCGCCGCGGCCGGGTGATGACGGTCCCGCGCGCCCACCGCAGACGACCGCGGCCCGCAACGAGGAGCTGCTGCGCCGCCGCGCCGAAGCCGCTGCGCCGATGGGCCCGGGAGCCCACGACAAGGTCCGCTCCGACGGCCGCATGACCAACCGCGACCGGCTGGATCACCTGCTCGACGAAGGCTCCTTCGTCGAATTCGACGCCCTGGCCCGCCACCGCACGGAGGCCTTCGGCATGGGCGCGCGCCGCCCGGCGACCGACGGCATCGTCACCGGCTGGGGCACCGTCGACGGCCGCGAAGTCTGCGTGTTCTCCCAGGACGGCACCGTCTTCGGCGGCGCCCTGGGCGAGGTCTATGGCGAGAAGATGGTGAAGCTGCAGGAGTTCGCCATCGCCACCCGCCGGCCCATCATCGGGCTCTACGAGGGCGCCGGCGCCCGCATCCAGGACGGCGCGGTCTCCCTGGACTACATCGCGCGGACTTTCCGCTCGAACGTCCTGGCCTCCGGCGTCGTACCACAGATCTCCGTCATCTTCGGCGCGTGTGCCGGCGGCAACGCCTATTCCCCCGCCCTCACGGACTTCACGGTGATGGTCCGCGATTCCTCGCGGATGTTCGTCACCGGCCCGGACGTCATCAAGACCGTCACCGGAGAGATCATCAGCCAGCACGAGCTCGGCGGCGCCGACGCCCACATGACGCTCGGCGGCACGACCCACTACACCGCCGACAGCGAGGCCGACGCCCTGGACTGGGTCGCCGACCTGCTCGATCACCTACCGGACCACAACGAGGCCCCGGTGCCGCCGGGCCCGGGTGCCGGTGCGTCGCTCGACCCCGCCTGGTCCGAGCCTGGTGAGGCCGACCTCGCGCTCGACTCCCTCATCCCCGACTCCGCGTCGACCCCGTACGACGTGCGCGACGTCATCCGCGCACTCACCGACGACGGCGATCACCTGGAGATCCAGGCCGACCGCGCGGAGAACGTCGTCGTCTCGTTCGGCCGCATCGACGGCAGGTCGGTCGGATTCGTCGCCAACCAGCCGCTGCACTTCGCGGGCTGCCTGGACATCGACGCGGCGGAGAAGGCAGCCCGCTTCATCCGCACGTGCGACGCCTTCGGCATCCCGATCGTCCTGCTCGTCGACGTCCCGGGGTTCCTGCCGGGCGCCGACCAGGAGCACGGCGGCATCCTGCGCCGCGGCGCGAAGCTGCTCTACGCCTACGCGGAGGCCTCGGTGCCGAAGATCACCGTCGCCATGCGCAAGGCCTACGGCGGCGCGTACTGCGTGATGGGATCGAAGGGCCTCGGCGCAGACGTGAACCTGGCCTGGCCGACCGCCCAGATCGCCGTCATGGGAGCGCAGGGCGCCGTCGGCTTCCTGCACCGCCGCGAGATCCGCGCCGCCGTCGACGACGGCTGGACCGAGGAGGAGGTCGCCGCGCTCATCGCACGACGCGAGCAGGAGTACGAGGACCACATGCTCAACCCGTGGAACGCCGCCGAGCGCGGCCTCATCGACGAGGTCATCCTGCCGTCGGAGACCCGCGGCCGGGTCGCCCGCCACCTGCGCCTGCTCGCCGGCAAACGCGTGCCGAGGCCGGCGCGGAAGCACGGCAACATCCCGCTGTAGCCCGCCGGGCAGCCCGGGGCGTCGCCACGCGCTCCTCGGGCACGCCGAACGCGCGCCGCGACGACGACCGCGCCACCCCCGCCGGGGGTGGCCGCGACCGGCCCCTCGCCGCACGACGGACTCCGCGCGCGCCCGATTACCCCGCCCGATCCCCCGGAGGTTCTCGCCGACCATCCCCCGTTAACGGGGGACCTCCGGATTCCGCCGTAGAATCGCAACCATGACGACTGCCGCAACCGACACCCCCAGCACCGAGGTGGCCAAGAACACCACCGCGGGCAAGCTCGCGGACCTTCGCGCGCGCCTCGCGGAGACCCAGGCCCCCATGGGCGAGAAGGCCATCCAGAAGGTCCACGACAAGGGCAAGCTCACCGCGCGCGAGCGCATCGAGTTCCTGCTCGACGACGGCTCCTTCGTCGAGATCGACGCCCTCGCCCGCCACCGCTCCAAGAACTTCGGCCTCGACGCAAAGCGACCCGTCACCGACGGTGTCGTGACCGGCTACGGCACGATCGACGGCCGCAAGGTCTGCGTCTTCTCCCAGGACGGCGCGATCTTCGGCGGTGCGCTCGGCGAGGTCTACGGCGAGAAGATCGTGAAGATCATGGATCTGGCGATCAAGACCGGCGTGCCGATCATCGGCATCAACGAGGGCGCCGGCGCCCGCATCCAGGAGGGCGTCGTCTCTCTCGGCCTGTACTCCCAGATCTTCTTCCGCAACACCCAGGCCTCCGGCGTCATCCCGCAGATCTCGCTCATCATGGGCGCCTGCGCCGGCGGCCACGTCTACTCCCCGGCCCTGACCGACTTCATCGTCATGGTCGACGGCACCTCCAAGATGTTCATCACCGGCCCGGACGTCATCAAGACCGTCACGGGCGAGGAGGTCACGCAGGAGGAGCTCGGCGGCGCCGGCACGCACATGTCCACGTCGGGCACGTCGCACTACACCGCCGCGGACGACGAAGACGCGCTGTCCTTCGTCCAGGAGCTCGTCAGCTACCTGCCGTCCAACAACCGCGCGGAGGCTCCGCGGACGGAGGCCGACATCATGGAGGGCTCCATCGCGGACAACATCACCGAGACGGACCTCGAGCTCGACACCATCATCCCGGATTCCCCGAACCAGCCGTACGACATCAAGGAAGTCATCACCAGGATCTCCGACGACGGCGACTTCCTGGAGATCCAGGAGGACTACGCGCAGAACGTCGTCGTCGGCTTCGGCCGCATCGAGGGCCGCTCCGTCGGCTTCGTCGCCAACCAGCCGATCCAGTTCGCCGGCTGCCTGGACATCAAGGCGGCCGAGAAGGCCGCCCGCTTCGTCCGCACCTGCGACGCGTTCAACATCCCGATCATCATGCTCGTCGACGTCCCGGGCTTCCTGCCGGGCACGTCCCAGGAGTTCGACGGCATCATCCGCCGCGGCGCGAAGCTGCTGTACGCCTACGCGGAGGCGACGGTCGGCAAGATCACCGTCATCACCCGCAAGGCCTATGGCGGCGCGTACTGCGTCATGGGCTCCAAGGACATGGGCGCCGACATCTGCCTGGCGTGGCCGACCGCCCAGATCGCCGTCATGGGCGCCTCCGGCGCCGTCGGCTTCGTCTACCGCAAGGAGATCCGCGCGGCCGCCGAAGCCGGCGAGGACCCGGTGGCCGTGCAGAAGAAGTACGAGCAGGAGTACGAGGACACCCTGGTCAACCCGTACGTCGCCGCCGAGCGAGGCTTCGTCGACGCGGTCATCCCGCCGTCGGAGACCCGCGGCCAGATCATCGAGGGCCTGCGCCTGCTCGACCGCAAGGTCGTCAACGTGCCCGCCAAGAAGCATGGGAACATTCCGCTGTGACCGAGACCAACATGCCCGAGACCGACGCCCCGGAGACCGAGAAGAAGCCGTTCCTCACGGTCCTGTCCGGTAACCCGACTCCGCAGCAGACGGCGGCGCTGACCGTGCTGTTCGCGGGCCTCGCCAATGGCGCGGCCGCCGCGTCCGGCCCCACCGGTCCCCGCAACCAGTGGGGCCGCTACGAGGACGGGTTCCACCGCCCGACGAGCTACAGCCCGTCGAGCTTCATGAACGTCCAGTTCTACTGATCCGCCGGCCGGGTCCCTCCCGGCCGTACCCGGACCCGTCGCGGCAGCGGCGCCGGCGCGACACGCCGCGCCTTCGCCGGGCGCTACCCTGGCCGCATGCCCGCGATGGTCCTCGCCTCCAGCTCCCCGTCCCGCCTGATGGTCCTGCGCAACGCCGGCGTCGAGCCGGTCATCGTCCCGCCGGACGTCGACGAGGACGCGATCCTCGCCCGCATGGCGGGCGCCGGCCCCGCGGAGACGGTGACGGCGCTCGCCCGCGCGAAGTCCGCGGCGGCCGCCGCCGGCGCCCGGGAGGCCGCCGCCCGCGCCATCGCCGCCGACGGGGGCGACGCGGCCGCGGAGGACGTCGTCGTCGTGGCGTGCGACTCCATGCTCCTCCTCGACGGCGAGCTGTCCGGCAAGCCGCGCACGGAGGACGAGTGCGTGCGCCGCTGGCGAGCCCAGCGCGGCCGGGAGGCGGAGCTGGTCACCGGCCACTGCCTGACGTGGTTGCCCGCCGGCGGCCGGGAGCCGCGCACGGAGGCCGCCGCGGTGCGGGCGACCGTGCGCTTCGGCGAGCCGTCCGACGCGGACGTCGCCGCCTACGCCGCCTCCGGAGAGCCGCTGGGCTGCGCCGGGGCGTTCACGCTGGAGGCGCTCGGCGGCTGGTTCATCGACGGCGTCGACGGCGACCCGTCGAACGTGCTCGGCCTGTCGCTGCCGCACCTGCGGCGCACGCTGGCGGGCTGGGGGCTGGACGTCTCCGCCTTCTGGAATACGGCCTCCGGGGCGGCGCGCGCGTAGGGAACCGCACGCGGGCGCGGCGGAGGCGGACGGCCCGGCCCCGCCCGCGTTTCCGCGAATCGCACCCCGGCGGAATAGGCTGGAGGCAACCGACCGACCGCGGCGCCCGCAGGCGCGACAAGGAGATCCGGAGACGACGATGGCGGCCCCGCACGACCCGCACCCGCAGTTCCAGCAGTACGCCCACCCCGAGCGGCTCGTGTCCAGCTCGTGGCTCGCCGCGCGACTGGGCACCCCCGGCCTGCGCGTGGTGGAGTCCGACGAGGACGCGCTGCTCTACGACATCGGGCACATCCCGGGCGCCGTGCGCATCGACTGGCACGCGGACCTCAACGACCCGATCCAGCGCGACTACATCGACGCGGAGGCGTTCGCGGAGCTCATGCGCTCGAAGGGCATCTCGCGCGACGACACCGTGGTCGTCTACGGCGACAAGTCCAACTGGTGGGCGGCGTACACGCTGTGGGTCTTCGAGCTGTTCGGCCACCCTGACGTGCGCCTGCTCAACGGCGGCCGCGACGCGTGGATGACGGAGGAGCGCGACACCAGCTTCGAGGTCCCGGAGTACCCGCGCACCGACTACCCGGTCGTGGAACGCGACGACGCCGCCCAGCGCGCGTTCGCCCCGGACGTGTTCGCGGCGCTCGGCACGGCGGCGCTCATCGACGTGCGCACCCCGGAGGAGTACACGGGCAACCGCACCCACATGGTCGACTATCCGCAGGAGGGCGTGCTGCGCGGGGGGCACATCCCCACAGCGGTCAACGTGCCGTGGAACCAGTCGGTGCACCCGAACTCGCGGTTCCGCTCCCGCGAGGACCTGGAGGCCATCTACGCGCCGGTGCTGGAGGCCGAGGGCGACGACCGCGACACCATCGTCTACTGCCGCATCGGCGAGCGCTCGGCGCACACATGGTTCGTGCTCCACCACCTGCTGGGCGTCGACCGCGTGCGCAACTACGACGGCTCCTGGGTCGAGTGGGGCAACATGATCCGCGTGCCCATCGCCCGCGGAGACGAGCCGGGGGACGTCCCCGGCCGCCCCGCGTGACGACGGACCCCGCACCCTCCCGGCCGCCCCGCCGATGACCGGCGGAGGCTCCGCCCGCGCCTCCCCCGCGCCACCCCCGCCCGCGCCCCCGTTTCCGCGGGGCCGCGGGCCCGTTCATTCCCGGGCCATACATATTGAACGCCGATCAGCCCCGTCGGCCACCCCTGGCACGGGGTGACGCGGGAGCTCCCCCCGGGACGTCCTGTGCAACAATGGACGCGTTGGGTCATCCCCTCGCGACCGACGGGGATCCCAGTGTTTTGTCGCACCACAACTCGATCGAGAGAACAGGGCGGAACCGGCCCGGCCAGGACCGGGAGCACGCCCCGCGCACCGCGGGGCACGCCGTTCGCCACGAAAACAGGAGGGTTTCGTGTCCACTCATCCCACCGGAAAGATCACGAAGGTCCTCGTCGCCAACCGCGGCGAGATCGCCGTGCGCGTCATCCGCGCCGCGAAGGACGCCGGCATCCCGTCGGTCGCCGTCTACGCGGACCCCGACAAGGACGCGCCGTTCGTGACCATGGCCGACGAGGCGTTCGCCCTGGGAGGCTCCACCTCGGCCGATTCCTACCTGGTCTTCGACAAGATCCTGGACGCCGCGAAGAAGTCCGGCGCCAACGCGATCCACCCGGGCTACGGCTTCCTGTCGGAGAACGGCGACTTCGCCGAGGCCGTCGAGAACGCCGGACTCATCTGGATCGGCCCGTCGCCGGAGTCCATCCGCGCACTGGGCGACAAGGTCACGGCCCGCCACATCGCCCTGAAGGCGAACGCGCCGATGGCCCCGGGCACCAAGGAGCCGGTGAAGGACGCGACCGAGGTCGTGAAGTTCGCGGAGGAGCACGGTCTGCCCATCGCCATCAAGGCCGCCTTCGGCGGCGGCGGCCGCGGCATGAAGGTCGCCCACACGATGGACGAGGTCGAGGACCTGTTCGAGTCCGCCGTGCGTGAGGCGACCGCCGCCTTCGGCCGCGGCGAGTGCTTCGTCGAGCGCTATCTGGACAAGGCGCGCCACGTCGAGTGCCAGGTCGTCGCCGACCAGCACGGCAACGTCATCGTCGCCTCCACCCGCGACTGCTCCCTGCAGCGCCGCTTCCAGAAGCTGGTCGAGGAGGCCCCGGCCCCGTTCCTCACCGAGGAGCAGGACCAGCGCCTGCGCGAGTCCGCAAAGGCCATCTGCAAGGAGGCCGGCTACTACGGCGCCGGCACGGTCGAGTACATGATCGGCAGCGACGGCCTCATCTCCTTCCTCGAGGTCAACACCCGCCTGCAAGTCGAGCACCCGGTCACCGAGGAGATCACGGGCCTGGACCTGGTCCGCGAGCAGTTCCGCATCGCCGAGGGCGGCGAGATCTCCGTCAAGGAGGATCCGGAGTACAACGGCCACGCCTTCGAGTTCCGCATCAACGGCGAGGACGCGGGCACCAACTTCATGCCGGCACCGGGCACCATCACCACGTACTCCGAGCCGTCCGGCCCGGGCGTCCGCATGGACTCCGGCGTCCGCGAGGGCGACGTCATCGGCGGCCAATTCGACTCGATGCTGGCGAAGCTCATCGTCTGGGGCAAGGACCGCGACGAGGCGCTGCGCCGCTCCGCCCGGGCGCTCGCCGAGTACAAGGTCGAGGGCCTGGCCACCGTCATCCCGTTCCATCGCCACATCGTCGAGAACCCGGCGTTCGTGGGCGACGGCGAGAAGTTCGACGTCTACACGAAGTGGATCGAGGAGGAGTGGGAGAACCCGATCGAGCCCTACGCCGGCGGCGCCGACGCCGACGAGGACGAGCAGGTCCCGTCCCAGAAGGTCGTCGTCGAGATCGACGGCCGCCGCGTCGAGGTCGCCCTGCCGGGTGACCTGGCCCTGGGCGGCGGCGCCGCAGGTGGCGCCCGCAAGAAGGCCAAGAAGAAGCGCTCCGGCGGCTCCAAGAAGGCCGCGTCCGGCGATGCGGTCGTGGCGCCGATGCAGGGCACCGTCATCAAGGTCCAGGTCGAGGAGGGCCAGGAGGTCGCGGAGGGCGACACCGTCGTCGTCCTCGAGGCCATGAAGATGGAGAACCCGGTGAAGGCGCACAAGGCCGGCACGGTTACCGGCCTGGCCGCCGAGGCCGGCCAGGGCATCGGCAAGGGCGACGTGCTGCTCGAGATCAAGTAGCCGCCCACCCGACAGAAGCCCGCCCCATGGACCCCCTCGAGCTCAACGCCGGCCGCTTTCATCTGCGCCCGCTGCGCCACGACTCCCGGGTCGACGACGTGCCGGCGCTGCGCCTCGTCCACGGCGGCGACGCCGACGCCGGCCACGTCGCACGCGCCGCCGCCGACTGGGCCGCCGATCGCGTCTACCGCTGGGCAGTCGCGGAGCAGACCCACGTGGACCTCGTCGCCGAGGCCTCCGTCACCCCCGTCGGCGGCCCCGGCGGCTCCGCCGCGATCGTGGAGGTCCTGCCCGCGGGCGACGTCGACCGCATCATCCCGGTCGACGATCCGGACGTCGAGCCCGTCACCGTCGGTGACGCATGCCGCGCCGCCCGGGACGTCGTCACGCGTTTCGCGCAGGAGGCCCTCGGGCGCACCGTAGACTCGGACGGGTGAGAATCCCCAGCCAACTCCAGAGCGAGATCGAGACCCAGGCGAGGGCCCTGTTCAACCGCGGCGGCGGCTCCGTCGTCGCCGCCGTCGACCAGGGAACGACGTCGACGCGCTGCATCCTGTTCAACCGCGAGGGGCACCGGCTGGGCATGAGCCAGCTGGAGCACCGCCAGATCATGCCGCGGCCGGGCTGGGTCGAGCACGACCCGAGGGAGCTGTGGGCGAACACGCGCCGCGTCATCGCCGACATCACAGCGGACCTGGAACACCCGGCCAACGACATTGCGGCGCTGGGCATCACCAACCAGCGAGAGACCACCATCGTATGGGACCGGAAGACGGGCGAGCCGGTGTACAACGCCATCGTCTGGCAGGACACCCGCACGAAGGACATCTGCCGCCAGCTGTCCGAAGAGGTCGGGGCGGAGCGCATCACCCGCGTGACCGGCCTGCCGGTGTCGACGTACTTCTCCGGCCCGAAGGTCGCGTGGATCCTGGACAACGTCGAGGGCGCCCGCGAGCGCGCCGAACGCGGTGAACTGCTCTTCGGCACCGTCGACACGTGGCTGACGTGGAACCTCACCCGCCGCGACGGCCGCGCCCTGCACGTCACCGACGTCACGAACGCCTCGCGCACCATGCTCATGAACGTCGAGACGTTGGAGTGGGACCCGGCGCTGTGCGATGCGATGGGCATCCCCATGGAGATGCTCCCCCGCATCGTCAGCTCGTCCCAGTACCTGGGCAAGGTCCGCCGCCACGGCCCGGTCCACGGGGTGCCGCTGGCGGGCATCCTCGGCGACCAGCAGGCGGCGACCTTCGGGCAGGCGTGCCTGGAACCCGGCGAGGCGAAGAACACCTACGGCACCGGCAACTTCCTGCTGCTCAACACGGGCACGGTGCCGCGCCGGTCGGACCACGGGCTCATCACCACCGTCTGCTACCGCATCGGCGACGAGCTGCCGGTCTACGCGCTGGAGGGATCCATCGCCGTCACCGGCTCGCTGGTGCAGTGGCTGCGCGACAACCTGGGGATCATCCGCTCCAGCTCCGACGTGGAGGCGCTGGCGCGGACGGTCGACGACAACGGCGGCGTGTACATCGTCCCGGCGTTCTCCGGCCTGCTGGCGCCGCACTGGCGGCCGGACGCCCGCGGCATCATCGCGGGGCTGACCCGCTACTCCACCAAGGGGCACATCGCCCGCGCGGCGCTGGAGGCCACGGCCTACCAGACCCGCGAGGTCGTCGAGGCCATGAACGCCGACTCCGAGGTGGAGCTCACCACCCTGCGCGTCGACGGCGGCATGACGGTCAACGACCTGCTCATGCAGTTCCAGGCCGACATCCTGGGCGTGCCGGTGACCCGCCCCGTCATCACGGAGACGACGTCGCTCGGCGCCGCCTACGCCGCCGGCCTCGCCGTCGGCTACTGGGAGTCCACCGACCAGATCCGCGAGATGTGGCGGGAGGACACGACCTTCCGCCCGTCGATGACGGCCAAGGTCCGCGACGCGCTATTCGCACGCTACGGGGACGCGGTCGCGCGCACGCTCGACTGGGAGTAGCTCCGGCGGTCGCATGACGACGCCCCCGCGGGGCGGCCGCGCCGACCGCGCCATCCCCGCGCCCGCACCGTCATGACCCGGCGGGCCGCAGGAGGTAGACGTCCATGATCCAGCCGTGCTTCGCCCGCAGCGAGCGCTTGAGCTCCGCCAGCTCGGCCCCGATCTCCCCGACGGTGCCACGGCGCAGCACCTGGTGCGCCGTGCCCAGGTAGGCCCCCCACAGGATCTCCTCGTCCGGCGCCGCATGCTCCAGCCACGCGGCACCGCCGTCGAGCATGACGACGGCGTCCATGCCCGCGGGTCGCTCCCCGAGCCTGCGGCCCGTCGTCGTCAGCACCGGGCGCCCGATGCGGTTGAGCGTCACCGCGTGCGCCGCCGTCAACGCCTGCACCGCCGTGATGCCCGGGCGGACCGCGACCTGCGCCTCGAGGCCGAGCCCCCGCATGCGATCGATGATCCGCAGCGTGGAGTCGTAGAGCGACGGATCGCCCCAGACCAGGAAGGCGCCGCGGCCGGCGTCGTCAAGCTCGCGATCGATGGCCGCCAGCAGCAGCTCCGC
>JAEWGK010000004.1 GCA_023388385.1 Actinomycetes bacterium
CGCCGCCGAGCGCCCAGCGCACGACCAGGACCACGGCCGCGACGAGCACGACCAGGACTACCAGCGCTGCGACGCGGCGGCGCCTGTAGATGTATGCGGGCAGCTCGCGCTGCCCCTCGTTTCGCCGATCGGAGTAGGTCACCCCACCAGCGTATCCGCGTCGCCCGCGATCTCCGGGTCGACGCCCCGCGCCGCGACGATTTCCGCGCGGCCGTCGGACAGTCGGTAGCGCATGCCGACGACGCCGACGTTGCCGGAGTCGATGCCCGCCCGGATCTCCGGGGAGCGGTCGATGACGTGCTTGGCGATCTCGCGGACGTGGCGGCGCTCGAAGTCCTCGATCTCCGTCTGCCCGTCGCGGCGCGCCGCGAGCAGCGACGGCGTCACCTTCTCGATGAGCACGCGCTGGAAGCCGCCGGGCAGCTCTCCGCCGTCGAGCGCCTGCTTCGCGGCCTTGACCGCGCCGCAGGACTCGTGGCCCAGGACGACCACGAGGTTGACGCCGAGGCTGACGACCGCGAACTCCAGCGATGCCAGCACCGACAGGTCGGTGATCTCGCCGGCCGTGCGGATGACGAAGACGTCGCCGAGGCCCTGGTCGAAGATGATCTCCACCGGAGCGCGGGAGTCCGAGCACGCCAGCACGACGGCCTTCGGGTTCTGGCCCGACGTCACCTTGCGGCGGCGGCCCGGGTCCTGGTGCGGGTGGGCTGAATTGTCGTCCACGAAACGCGCGTTCCCCTCCAGAAGATCGCGCAGGACTGAGGTGGGGGTGCGACTCATGCCCCCATTGTGGCCCTTTATTGTGGCCATGTGCACGAACCCCCCGTTCCGTCCATGATCTCCGCCACCCCCGCCCCGCTGCACCGGCGGGTCGCGGACTGGTACCGCGCCAACGCCCGGCCCCTGCCGTGGCGGGCTCCGGGGACGACCGCGTGGGGTGTCCTGGTCAGCGAGGTCATGAGCCAGCAGACCCCCGTCACCCGCGTCGCCCCGCGCTGGGAGGAGTGGATGAGGCGCTGGCCGGAGCCCGCCGACCTGGCCGCGGCGCCGACCGCCGACGTGCTGCGGGCCTGGGGAAAGCTCGGCTACCCACGGCGCGCGCTGCGCCTGGCGGAGGCCGCCCGGGCCATCGCCGAGCACCATGGCGGCCGCGTGCCCGACGACGTCGGCGAGCTGCTGGCCCTGCCCGGCGTCGGCGACTACACCGCCCGCGCCGTCGCCGCCTTCCATTACGGCCGGCCCGTGCCCGTCGTCGACGTCAACGTCCGCCGCGTGCTGCGCCGCCACCGCCAGGGATCCTTCCTGCCCGGCACCGCGCGGCGGGCGGACATGGACGCCGTCGCCGCCCTGCTGCCGGACGACGCCGTGGAGGGCGCGGGCTCCGCCGCCGAGACCGGGGTGGGGCTCATGGAGCTCGGCGCGCTGGTCTGCACCGCCCGCAACCCCGCCTGCGGCGAGTGCCCCATCGCGGAGGACTGCGCGTGGGTGCTCGCCGGCCGCCCGGGGCCCGGCGCCGAGGAGCTGGCTGCGGCGAAGCGGCGCGTCCAGAGGTTCGAGGGCACCGACCGCCAGTGCCGCGGCCGTCTGCTCGACGTGCTGCGCGGCGCCGACGCTCCCGTCCCCCAGGCAGAGCTCGACGCCGCGTGGCCCGACGCCGCCCAGCGCGCCCGCTGCCTGTTCTCCCTGCTGGAGGACGGCCTCGCGGAGCAGGACGACGACGGGCTGTTCCGCCTGCCGGCGTAGGCGGGGGCCACGGGGACTGCGGCGCCACCTGCACCACACCCGTCACATCGCCTCCGGGTCACGGGATCCGGGTGTTAGTTTCCCTTTCATGATGGAACTTCCCCGCCGCTGGACGGCCCGCGGCATCGCCCACGCAGCCGGGCGCGCCGCCCTGCCCGCGCTGCTCGTCCCCGCACTGCTGGCCGCCGCCTGCACCGCCTCCGCGCGTGGCGACGTCACCCCCGCCGTCTCCGGCACCGATGCCCCCGGCACGGCGGCCGGCGCCGCAGCCCGGGGGAACGGGGTCCCCGCCCCCGGCACGGTCCTGGACTCCGGTGCGGCGAGGAGTGTGCAGCCGCTGCCCTCGTCGTCGGAAGGCACCGGGGAGGGCGACGGCTCCGGGGCCGGCTCCGTGGACGCGGGCTCGTCGGTCGAGGCGTCCGAGCCGCTCGACGTCCGCCCCTTCACGTTCGCCTCACGCGACGTCCACGACCGGCCGATGGAGGTCTCCGCGGCGTTCGTCACCTCCCCGGACGGCTGGACCGGCCAGGGCCCGCGCCCGCTGCTCGTCGTCGCCCCGGGCACCTCCGGCATGGCCGACCGCTGCGCACCCTCGCGCAAGGCCGCCGAGGGACAGATGACGGACGCCGCCGTGCGGGAGTTCGCCGACGCGGGCTGGGCCGTCGTCCTCACCGACTACCAGGGGCTGGGCACGCCGGGCACCCACACGTACATGGTGCGCGCGGCGCAGGGGCACGCGGTGCTCGACGCGGCCCGCGCCGGACTCGCCCTCGATGGCACCGCGGTCCCCGGCAGCCCCGTCGCCATCACCGGCTACTCGCAGGGCGGAGGGGCCGCGGCGGCCGCCGCCGAACTCGCCCCGTCCTACGCCCCGGAACTGGACCTGCGCGGCGTGGTCGCCGGCGCCGTCCCCGCCGATCTGGCGGAGGTCGCGGAGACCATCGACGGCTCCGTCCTCGCCGGGGCGACGGGTTACACCATCAACGGGCTCGTCGCCGCCTACCCTGAGCTGGAACCGCAGCTGGACCGGCTCATGAACGACCGTGGCAGGGCGATGCTGGAGACGGTGAACGACCAGTGCGCCGCCGAGACGATGCTCATGTTCAACGGCCGCACCACCGACGCCTACAGCGTCGACGGCCGCAGCCTGACGGAGCACCTCCACGACAACGCGGACATCCGGGCCCGCGTCGACGAGCAGCGCATCGGGCGGCTGACGCCGCGGGCGCCGCTGTTCATGATGCATAACGTCGCCGACGACATCGTCCCGTTCGCGCAGGGCCGGCGCCTGGCCGAGGAGTGGTGCTCCGCCGGCGCCGACGTCCGCTTCACGACGGTCGACCAGGACCTCGGCCCCCTGATGAATCACGGCATCGCCCAACGGAAGACGCAGCGGGCGCAATGGGAGTTCCTGCGGTCCGCCGTGCTCGGCGACGGACCGTCGACCCCGTCAAACTGCGGGGCGTTCTAGTTCGCCGACCCGGAGGGCCCCGCCGCGCCGCCGCCCACGGCCGCAGGAACCCGCACTGCTCGCGCTACCTGCGCCAGCGGCCACGCCAGGACAGGCCGCCCGGCAGGTTCACGTAGAAGCCGCCGCGGCTGTTCACCGTCACCGGGCCGATCCGCTTCGACGCGGAGACGCCGGAGCCGGACATGTTGAGCCAGGAGTCGTCGCCCAGCTTCTGGCGCTTGCGGAAGTAGAGTCCCATGATCTCGTTCCTTTGTCGTTCGTGGCGGGGCCACCGCCCGCGGTGGTGCCGCCGGTGGGCTACTGGTCGCGGTTGGCGTCGTCGCCCGTCGCGCCGCTGGTGACGTCGTCCGACTCGCCACCCTCGACCGAGGGGTCACTCGCCGCGCCGGTGGCGTCGTCGGCCGCGCCCTCGACGTCGGAGGCCTCCGCCGCGACGGTGCCGTCGGCCCCGCCGAGCGCCTCCTTCGCGTCGTCGACGTTCGGGTCATCGGCGACCGGGCGGGTGGTGAAGGTGAACGTGGCGTCCTTGCCCTCGCCTTCGCCGTCCCAGCCCTCGACGTCGATGACGACCTCGTCGCCGATGCCGACCTGGCCGTAGAGGATCTGCTCGGAGAGCTTGTCCTCGATCTCGCGCTGGATGGTGCGACGCAGCGGACGGGCGCCCAGCACCGGGTCGAAGCCGCGCTTGGCCAGCAGCTTCTTCGCCTGGTCGGTGACGTCCAGCGCGATGCGCTTCTCCACCAGCTGGTTCCGGACGCGGGCCAGCATGAGGTCGACCATCTCGATGATCTCCTGCTGGTTCAGCTGCTTGAACACCACGATCTCGTCGATGCGGTTGAGGAACTCCGGGCGGAAGTGCTTCTTCAGCTCGTCATGGACCTTGTCCTTCATCCGCTCGTACTGGCCGGCCTCGTCCTGCTCGCCGACGCTGGAGAAGCCCATGCCGACGGCCTTCGAGATGTCCTTCGTGCCCAGGTTCGACGTGAAGATGAGCACCGTGTTCTTGAAGTCCACGACGCGGCCCTGGCCATCCGTGAGGCGGCCGTCCTCCAGCACCTGGAGCAGGGTGTTGTAGATCTCCTTGTGCGCCTTCTCGATCTCGTCGAACAGCACGACGGAGAACGGCTTGCGGCGCACCTTCTCGGTGAGCTGGCCGCCCTCTTCGTAGCCGACGTAACCCGGAGGGGCGCCGAAGAGGCGCGAGGCGGTGAAGCGGTCGTGGAACTCGCCCATGTCGATCTGGATGAGCGCGTCGTCGTCGCCGAACAGGAACTCCGCCAAGGTCTTCGACAGCTCGGTCTTGCCGACGCCGGACGGGCCCGCGAAGATGAACGAGCCGGACGGGCGCTTCGGGTCCTTCAGGCCCGCGCGGGTGCGGCGGATGGCACGGGAAACCGCCTTGACGGCGTCCTCCTGTCCGATGATCCGCTTGTGCAGCTCGTCCTCCATGCGCAGCAGGCGCGTGGACTCCTCCTCCGTCAGCTTGAACACCGGGATGCCGGTCCAGTTGGCCAGCACCTCGGCGATCTGCTCCTCGCCGACCT
>JAEWGK010000020.1 GCA_023388385.1 Actinomycetes bacterium
CCGCGGTCGCGCAGCGCCTCGACGACGGCGGCGACCGGGGCGTCGTCGCCGGCGGCCATCTGGTAGGCGGAGGCGACGACGCCGCAGCGGTGGTCGGGCGCGGCCAGCGGTTCGCCGTGGCGCCAGAGGCCCGAGGGGCGGTCGTCGGGCAGCTCGCCCGGGTCGTCCACCGCCCCGGCGCCGTGGGCGGCCAGCAGCAGCGCGTGGCGGACGGCGGCGGGGCTCAGGCGCCGCAGCGCCGCCTCGGCTCGGTGGCGCAGGCCGGCCTGCTCCAGTCCGCGGGAGAGGGGAACCAGCTCCGCGGCGACGGGCATGCCGCACAGGACGACGGCCGGGGCACCGTCGTGCGACGGATCGAGCAGCGGGGCCACCCGGTCGGCGAACTCCGGCGTGAGCACGCCCTGGAGCACCAGCGCATCGGCGCCGGCGACGATGGCCTCCACCGCGTCGGGGTCGGCCGCCGTGGCGGTGGCCGGGTCCGCCCGGGAACCGGGGTCTGCGGGGACGCGGACGACGTCGACCGGGTCGTCGTCCATCAGCGCCACGGCTCGGTCGAGCACCATGGCGACGGAGCCGCCGAAGCCGATGACGGCGATGCGGGCGCGGCGGCCGGGTGCGGGTGCGGTGCCGGGCGCGGGGGCGGGCGCGGCGGAATCGGTGCGATCAGCGGATGGCACGGAGCATCTCCCTGTAGCCGTCGACGAGGAACCGCCCGGAGGAGGCGGAGATCATGTTCGCGGAAATGGCGGTGACGCCGGCGTTGCGGACCGCGGGGACCTCCGCGGCCGCCGGGTTGCCGAGGAGATCGGCGAAGGTGTCCTCGCCATCGCCGGTCCGGTCGACGAGGATGATGTGCTCCGGGTTGAGCTTCCGCAGCATCTCCGCGTCGATGGCCTGCGACTTCGTCAGCCCCGCCTCCTCGACGGCCAGCGGCACGCCGGCCCGGCGCAGCAGATCGGAGGTGATGGAGTCCGGGCCGACCGCGTACGGCTTGCCGGACAGCCACATGAGCACCAGCGTCCGGGGCTGGCGGCCGACGGCGGGCAGCTCGTCGTCGACCGTGCCGAGGCCGGTGCGCAGCTCGCCGACGATGTCGGCGGCCCGCTCCGGCTCGCCGAGCGCGTCGCCGATGGCCAGGTGGTCGTCGGCGATCTCGTCGACCGTCGCCCATTCGTTGTCGATCGCCAGCACGTCGGCGCCGGCCTGCTGCAGCTGGTCCGCGGCATCGCGCTCGCCGGTGTGCCGGCTGGTGACCAACACGAGGTCGGGGTCGAGCGACAGCACCTGCTCCGGGTCCGGCGTCGCGCCGGGCGGAAGGACCGTGCCGACCGTCGCGGCCTCCGCGAGGTGGTTGCCGTAGGCGGCGGTCGTCGACGACTCGGGGACGGCGACCAGCCGGTCCGGCCCGGCGATGTCGAGGGCCGCCTCGGCGACGTCGGTGGACAGGGCGACGACGCGCTGTGGGGCGCCGTCGCCCGCGGCCCCGGGGTCCTGCCCGGAGCAGCCGGTCAGCAGCAGCGCCGCGCCCAGGGCGGCGGCGCGGAGCAGCCGGCGGCGGGAGCGGGTCGGTCGGTTTGTCATCGTGCGGTCCCTTCGGTTGCGGGGAGCCCCGCGTCGGCGGGGAGGGCGGCCAGCGCCGTCACGTGCGGCGCACCCGTGTCCGGATCCTCCCGCACTGCGGCCCTCACGCGGTAGACCCCGTCGAGAAGATCCGGGCGCAGCACCTCCCGCGGCGACCCGGCGGCCCGGACGGCGCCGCGGCCGAGCAGCACCAGCCGGTCGCAGAACCGGGCGGCCTGCGACAGGTCGTGGAGCACCGCGACGACGGTGCGGCCCTCCGCCGCGATCTCGCGCAGCAGTTGCAGCACCAGCAGCTCGTGGCGCAGGTCCAGGGCGCTGACGGGCTCGTCGAGGAGCAGCACGGGCGTGTCCTGGGCCAGCGCCCGGGCAATGTGGGTCAGCTGGCGCTCGCCGCCGGACAGCGTCGGCACCGCGCGGTCGGCCAGGTGCGCGATGCCGACGCGCGCCATCGCCTCCGCCACCGCGGCGGCGTCGTCCGCGCCGGGCCGCGACAGCCGTCCGATGCGGTGGTGGCGGCCGAAGCCGACGACGTCGGCGACGGTGAAGTCGAAGTCCAGCGCGGTCTCCTGCGGCACCGTCGCCACCAGCGCGGCGCGCCGGGGCTCGCGCAGGCGGCGGATGTCGCGGCCGCCGACCTCCACGCTCCCGCCGGCGGACCGGTCCAGGCCCGCGAGGACGCGCAGCAGCGTCGACTTGCCCGCGCCGTTCGGGCCGATGATGCCCGTGACCTCCCCCGGCGCGGCGTCGACGTCGGCGGCGTCGACGAGAGTCCGCCCGCCGGCCCTCGCCGTCACGCCGCGGGCGCGGAGCCCGGCGGGAGGCGTCGTCACGCGATCGCCGGTCACGGGACGAACCTCCGCGAGTGGCGCGTGCGCACGAGCAGCCACAGGAACACCGGCGAGCCCAGGAACGCGACGACGGAGCCGGTCTGCAGCACCACCGGCTCGAACACCATGCGGGCGACGGTGTCGGCGGCCAGCAGGAACGCGGACCCCGCCAGCGCCGCGGCGGGCAGCAGCAGCCGGTGGCCCGGGCCCAGCGTGATGCGCATCAGGTGCGGCACGACGAGCCCGACGAAGCCGATGACGCCGCTGACCGACACCGCGGTGGCGGTGAGCAGCGCGGTGACGCCGAGGGCCGTGGCGCGTGCGCGGCGGACGTCGACGCCGGCGGAGCGCGCGGTGGCGTCGCCCATCATCATGACGTCGAGATCGCGGGCCAGCAGCACGAGCACCGCCAGCCCGACGAGGATGGGGCCGACCGCGACCGCCGCGTGCGCCCAGGTGCGGGCGACCAGGTCGCCGTTCAGCCAGAACGCCGCGCCGCGGATGTCCTCGTCGTCCGGGGCGTTGGCGATGGCCGCCGACGTCACCGCGCCCAGGAACGCGCTGACGGCGACGCCGACCAGCACGAGCATCGCGGGTCCGCCGCCGCGGATTGCCGCGACGGCCTGGACCAGCGCGACCGTGAGCACCGCGCCGACGAACGCCGTGGCCGGCAGCACCCACGCCCCGGCTGCGGTGGCGCCGGTCACGATCGCGAGCACCGCCGCCGTCGCCGCGCCGGAGGAGACGCCGATGATGCCCGGGTCCGCCAGCGGATTGCGGAACACCGCCTGCATCACCGCGCCCGACACCGCCAGCGCCGCCCCGACGAGCGCGGCCACGATCGCCCGCGGCAGGCGGATGTGCGTGACGACGGCGCCATCCGGGATCGATGCCGGATCCCCGCCGGAGACGAGCGTCCCGATGACGCGGACGACGTCGCCCGCCGGCACGCGGACGGGCCCGAGCGTGACGGCGGCGACGAGCAGCACCGCCACGGCCGTCGCGAGGAGCGGCAGGGCGAGGGCGCGCAGGGCCGGGGCGCAGCGGCGCGGCGCGGGCGCCTTATCGGGAATAGTTTTCATCATCGCTGCGAAGGTTACACCCCGGTCACGGTTTGCCATACTGGGTGCATGAGCGCGACGAAGCTGGACGGCACCATGTACCGCGACGAGATCTTCGAGGATCTCGCCGCGCGGGTCACGACGCTGGCGGAGGCGGGCGTCACGCCCGGCCTGGCCACGGTCCTGGTCGGCGACGACCCGGGCAGCCATTCCTACGTGAAGATGAAGCACCGCGACTGCGAGAAGATCGGCATCCGCTCCATCCGGAGGGACCTGCCGGAGGAGACCACGCAGGAGGAGCTCGAGGCCGTCATCGCCGAGCTGAACGAGGACCCGGGGTGCACCGGCTACATCGTCCAGCTCCCGCTGCCGAAGCACCTGGACGAGAACCGCATCCTCGGCCTCATCGACCCGGAGAAGGACGCCGACGGCCTCCACCCGGTGAACCTGGGCAAGCTCGTCCTCAACGAGCCGGCCCCGCTGCCGTGCACCCCGAACGGCTGCATCCACCTGCTGCGCCGCTTCGGCGTCGAGCTGCCGGGCGCGAAGGTCACGGTCATCGGGCGCGGCGTCACCGTCGGCCGCCCGATCGGGCTCATGCTCACCCGGCGCAGTGAGAACTGCACCGTCACCCTCTGCCACACCGGCACGAAGGACCTTGCGGCGGAGACCCGCGACGCGGACGTCATCATCGCCGCCGCCGGCAAGCCCCACATGCTCATCGCCGACATGGTGAAGCCGGGCGCCGCGGTCCTCGACGTCGGCGTCTCCCGCCTGGACGGCAAGCTGGCCGGCGACGTCCACCCGGACGTGTGGGACGTCGCGGGCTTCGTCTCCCCGAACCCGGGCGGCGTCGGCCCGCTGACGCGCGCCTTCCTGGTCCGCAACGTCGTCGAGCGCGCCGAGCGCCTCGCCGGCCTGGCGTAGCCGGACGAGGGGGCCACCATCAGGGAAATCGCGCGGCGGGCCCGCCCCGACGAGCTGCCCGACCCCAAGGCGAACCCGCACAGCCCCGCCCGCTACCCGGGCGAGCACTGGCCGCGGCGGGTGCAGCTCGCCATGTTCGGGGCGCTGTTCGTCGGCCTCGGCGCCGCCGCGATGTTCCTGGGCCTGGAGCGCTGGCGCCGCGCGACGTTCACGCTCGGCGCGACCATGATCTGGCTCGGGCTCATCCGGCAGTGGCTGCCGGACTCGCTGCTCGGCGTGTTCTCCGTCCGTTCTCGGCGCTTCGACCTGTTCTTCTGCGGGCTCCTCGGCGCCGGGATGATCTTCCTGTCGGTCTCCGTCGACGCGCTGGGCAGCTGACGGGGCGGCGTCGTCACGCGGATGACGTCACGCGGACGTGGCGCGCGCCCGGTCGAACCGCGACAGGTCGGGCTCCCCGTCCAGCAGCCCCAGCCGATCCAGGAACGCCAGCATCGTCTCCGCGATGAGGCGGCGGTTGCGGGGCTTGGCGAACTTGTGGCCCTCGCCCGGCACGAGCAGCAAATCGCATTCGCGGCCCAGGTCCTCGAGGGCGTCGCGCATGCGCGTCGACTCCGACGGCGGCACGTTGCCGTCCTCCGCGCCATGGACGAACAGCACCGGCACGCGGATGTCGGGGGCGTGGGTCAGCGGACTGATGGCGTCGAGCAGCTCGGCGTCGTGGATGGGGTAGCCGTACTTGGGGTAGGCGGCCGACGCGAGCCACGGCTCCGTCGACTCGAAGTAGCTGCGGAAGCTGGTCATGCCGCACGCGTCGACGACGCCGCGGAAGACCCCCGGCTCCAGGGCGGCGGTGAGCAGCGACAGGTAGCCGCCGTAGCTGCGGCCGGCGACGGCCAGGCGCGCCGGGTCGGCGATGCCCTCCTCGACGAGGAACCGGGCGGCGTCGACGACGTCCTTGATGGCGGCGAAGCGGCCGTAGCGGTCGTCGGCGTGCTGGAACGCGCGGCCGGCTCCCGACGAGCCGCGGATGTTCGGCGTGAACACCGTGACGCCGGAGTCCACCAGAGCCGCCAGGATGTCGTGGTGTTCCGGGCGGGCCTGCCGCTCCGGGCCGCCGTGCAGGTGGATGAGCGCCGGGCGCGGGCCCTCGTCGCCGCGGGCGTCGTGGTACAGCCAGCCGGACAGCTCCAGTCCGTCGCGGGCGGTGAAGTGCACCAGCTCCGGGACGTCGGCATCCTGGGCGACCTGCGCGATGGCGGCCGATCGCTCCGGGTTCAGGGATTCCAGCCGACCGGCGCCGGTGCGGAGGATCTCCACGGTCTCCGGCACGTCCGGGCCCTCGACGGTGACGGCGATGAGGGAGCCGTCGCCGCTGATGGTCAGGTCGGAGCCGACCATCGCGGGCAGGTCCGCCGCGCGGCGGCCGCGGACGCGCTGGCCCGGCCCGAGGGACAGCACCTCCAGGGACGAGACGCCGCCGATGTTCCACAGCACCGCGGCGGTGGAGCAGTCGTCGGAGATGGCGAACTCGTCGACGTCGTTGTCGGCGCTGCCGATGATCTCCTCGGCCTCCGTCGACTCGCCGCGCACGGCGATGCGCAGCACGCGCCGACGGTCGCCGCCGTGATCCGTGACGACGAGCACCGCCAGATCCTCGCCCGGTCCGCCCGGCAGGATGATGCCGTCCTCCGTCATCGCCCCCGGGTCCGGGGGCAGCAGCGGCAGCCACCGGCCGTCGGGGCTGACCAGCAGCAGCTCGCGGGAGCCGCGCGGCCCGACGCGCATGAGGGCGTGGCCGGCGTGGGCGTCGACCAGCCGGGAGTCCGTGCGGCGATCGAGGACGCGGATCGAGCCGCGGACGGGGTCGATCAGGCGCGCCTCGGTCATGCCGTCGCCCGCGACGGCGTCCATGGCCACGCGGTTGCCGTCCCACGTCACCAGGCTGGCCTTCGCGTCGCCCTCCATCCGCAGCGGACGGGCGCCGGGGACGGCGGGGTCGGTGGAGACGATCCACGTCTCCAGGCGCTCGGAGCCGCGTGGCGAGATCTCGCACGCGATCCACTGGCCGTCCTGCGAGTGCTCGACGCGGGTCACCGGGCCCTCGGCGGGCAGGGAGACGTCGCGCTCGGCGTGGATCGTCCCGTCCTCGATCCGGGCCTGGACGGCGCGCGGGTAGCCGCCGTCGCGGACGATGTACGCGATCGCGCGGCCGTCGGGGGACAGGGAGGAACCGTAGGTCGGGCGCATGGCGGTCGATCGTAGGCGGCGCGGCGGGCCCGCGGGCGCGGACCGGCGGATCGGGGCGGCGGGGGAGGCGGGGGCGGCGGATATGCCGCGACGCTTGCGCGATCACGCGCGGACGAGCGACGTGGTCCACGAGATGAGGCCTTCCAGGCCCCATTCGAA
>JAEWGK010000080.1 GCA_023388385.1 Actinomycetes bacterium
TCATGGCGGCGCGGATGCGCGAGATCCTGTCGACGCGCTACTTCGCCAAGCTCCTGTCGCTGCCGCAACGCTACTTCGACAACCAGGTCACGGGCACGATCATCGCCCGCCTCGACCGGTCCATCACGAATGTCACGCAGTTCATGCAGTCGGCGTCGAACAACTTCTCCCCCATGCTGGTCACGGTCGCGGCGGTGCTGGGCATCACGGTGCTCCACTGGTGGCCGCTCGCGGTACTGCTGGCGCTGGTGTTCCCGACGTACCTGTGGCTCACCGCGCTGACGTCACGGCGCTGGCTGGTGTTCGAGAAGGACAAGAACGAGGAGGTCGACCACGCCGGCGGCCGTTTCGCGGAGGTCGTCGGCCAGGTCAAGGCGGTGCGCAGCTACGTCGCCGAGGTCCGCGAGGTCGCGGTGTTCGGCCGCCGCTACGACCGCACGGTCGCCCTCACCCGCCGCCAGTCACGGTGGTGGCACCTCATGGACTCGCTGCGCGGCAGCCTGCTCAACCTCATCTTCTTCGGCATCTACCTGCTTCTGTTCCTGCGCACGCTGAACGGCGGGTTCTCCATCGGCACGATGGTCATGCTGATCCAGCTGGTAGCGATGGTCCGCACCCCGGCGGAGATGATGTCCTACATGATCGACACGGCCCAGCGCGCCGTGGCGGGCTCCCGCGACTACTTCGCGGTCATGGAGATGGACTCCGAGTCCGCGGCGCCCCGCGAGCTGGCGCGAGCCGCGTCGGCGAGCTCCGGCTTCGGCGACCTGGACCGCGGCCGCACGCCCGCCGGGCCCCTGCCAGTGCCGGAGGACGGGCCGGCGGTGGAGTTCGATGACGTGTCGTTCGCCTACGAGGGCGACGACGAGGTCATCCACGGCGTGACGTTCTCCGCGCAGCCGGGCGAGCGCGTGGCGCTGGTCGGCGAGTCCGGCGGCGGCAAGTCGACGCTGGTCAACCTACTGCTGGGCTTCTACGCCCCGACCGGCGGCACGCTGCGCGTGTGCGGCGCTGACGCGGCGGAGACGCCGATGGAGCGGCTGCGCGCGTCGTCGGCGGTGGTGTTCCAGGACGCGTCGCTGTTCTCCGGGACGATCCGGGAGAACATCGCGTACGGCCGCCCCGGCGCCACCGACGGGGAGATCGAGGACGCCGCCCGCCGCGCCAATGCCGACGGGTTCATCCGGAGGTTCGCCGACGGCTACGACACCGTCATCGGCGAGCGCGGCGTGCGCCTGTCCGGCGGCCAGAGGCAGCGCGTGGCCATCGCGAGGGCGATCCTCAAGGACGCCCCCGTGCTTATCCTCGACGAGGCGACCTCCGCGCTGGACACCAAGGCCGAGCGCGAGGTCCAGCGCGGACTCGAGGAGCTCATGGCGGGGCGGACGACCATCATCATCGCCCACCGGCTGTCGACGATCTCCGGCGTCGACACCATCGTGACCCTGCGCGACGGCCACGTCGACGAGGTCGGCCCGCCGGCGGTCCTGGCCACCTCCGGCGGCATCTACTCCGAGCTGCTGCGCCTGACGGCGTCGGCATCCGCAGAGGACCGCAAGCGCCTGAAGGAGTTCGGCGTCAGCATCTGACGGGTCGCGCGGCGGCTGCGGCGGGGCTGTGCGACGCGGTCCGCGTTCGCCCGGCCCCGGCCCCGCGATCAGCGGGAGGCCAGCGCGGGGGCGGAGAAGTCGAAGGCCACCAGCTCGTCGTCGACGATGGCCGGGCGGGCGGGACCGTCATAGTCGAAGAGCGGCAGGTAGTCCGCGAAGGTGAAGGGATCGACGACGGGGGCGGCGAAGGTCGTGGTCATGGCTGCGAATGTCCTCGGAAGTGTCCGGTGCTGCGGGTGATGCGGGGTACTGGGCGCGATCAGCGGCAACAGGGCATTCGGCACGGGAGGACGGCGTTCATCATGGCGGCGGCGTGCTGCGTCGCGGTCATCGTCGGCTCCTCTCCGTGGCTCATGGGCACGAGGATAGCGCGGATAGACCGACCCGTACAGACCGAGCGGTTCATTTTCCGCGTTTCCCCTCCCAAGCGGGGGTGGGCCGGCCCCGCTAGTCCTCCGGAGCCGGGGCCGGGACCAGATACCGTCCGGCGCCGGGGACGGCCTCGACGACGACCGGCATCGGCATCATGAAGTCGCCGTCGGCGTAGGCGTTCATCGTGCGATCGCCGAGGAACTCGACGGTCGCCCGGCGCGTGCGGTGGACCGTGACCTCCTTCTCCCCGACGTGCCCGCCCTCGAAGACCTTCCGGAACACCAGCGCGGCCTTGAGGCGGCCGGCCTTGCCGATGACGGTGATGTCCAGCAGCCCGTCGCACGGGTCCGCGGTTGGGCAGATGAGCATGCCGCCGCCGTAGGACGTCGTGTTGCCGAAGGCCGCCAGCGTCATCCGCTCGTCCAGGACCGTGCCATCATCCAGCGTGATGCGGAACGGCAGGGCGTGGAAGTTAAGGAACTCCACGACGATGGCCAGGTTGTAGCGGTTGCGCCCGTGCGGCCACGTCATGACGTTGACCCGATCGGAGACCAGCGAGTCGAAGCCGGAGCACATGATGGTGCCGAACCAACGGGCGTCCGACTCCGGCCCGCCCTTCGGGGTGATGCGGCCGAGATCCGTCGTCAAGACGTGCCCGCCGACGATGACATCGGCGGCCGCCGCGGCGTCGTCGCGCGGCAGGCCGTACTGGCGGGCGTGATCGTTGCCGGTGCCGGCGGGGATGATGCCCAGCGGGATTCCGGTGCCCGCCTGCTCCTGCAGCGCGAGGTTGATCATCCCGTCACCGCCGGCGACGGCGAGCGCGTCGATACCCCCGGCGTCCAGCGTGCGACGGATGAGGCGGCGGGCGTCCTCCGGCGAGGACCCCTGGAGCTCGATGACGTCGACCCCCCTCTCCGCGAAGCGGGCCGACGCCTCCCGCGCGGCGTCGAGGGCCACGCCGTGGCCCGCCTTCGGGTTGACGACCAGCGCGATCGTGCGGACGTCGACGCGGGATAGCCCGCCACGCGGTCCCTGCGGAGATGCCACGGGGCTCCTTTCGTCCGGGCCTGTCCGGGCCCCTCCATGCGGGGGCGATTCACCCCGCCACGTCCAGCGTAAACCACGCATCCCGGGGAGGGTGCGGAAACCCGATCGGGGGCATTACCCTTGGGGCTCGTGCGGCGCCCGACGGCGCCCCCTCCCAGCAGAAAGGAGCCTCTCCGGTGACCACCGGACAACGATCCGCCCGACCGGGCCGCCATCTCGGTGATTCCGCCCTCAACCGCGCCCGGCGCGACCGCGAGTGGGGCGAGCTCGCCCGCCTGGTCACCGCCGGGGGCGAGATCGACCTCGTCGTCGTCGGCGGCGGCGTCACGGGCGCGGGCATCGCGCTGGACGCAGCCTCCCGCGGCCTCGACGTCGTCCTGCTGGAGGCCCATGACCTGGCCTTCGGCACCAGCCGCTGGTCCTCGAAGCTCGCCCACGGCGGCCTGCGCTACCTGGCGTCGGGCCGCGTCGGCATTGCCCAGCGCTCCGCCCGCGAGCGCGGCACCCTGCTGGAGCGCACGGCCCCGCACCTGGTCCACGAGATGACGCAGGTCGTGCCGCTGTTCCGGGACACGCCCCTGACGGGCAAGGTCCTGCCGCGCCTGGGCTTCATCGCCGGCGACGCCCTGCGCATCGCCGCCGGCACGTCGGGTTCCACCCTCCCCCTGTCCTCCACGGTCGGGCCGTCGAAGGTCGCCGCCCTGTCGCCGACGGTGCGCCGCGACGGCCTGCTCGGCGGCCACGTCAACCACGACGGGCAGCTTGTCGACGACGCCCGGCTCGTCGTCGCCCTCGCCCGCACCGCCGCCCGGCACGGCGCGCGCGTGCTCACGGGCGCCCCGGTGACGGCGGCCGACGGCCGGTCCGCGACATTCCGCGACGCCCTTGGCGATCTGGGCGAGATGACGCTGCGCGCCCGCGCCGTCGTCAACGCCACCGGCGTGTGGGCCGGGACGCTGGCGAACGACATCCGCGTCCGCCCCTCCCGCGGCACGCACATCGTCGTCGACGCGGAGGCGCTGGGGAATCCGCCGGGCTCCCTCACCGTGGCGGTGCCGGGCCACGTCAACCGCTTCTGCTTCGTCCTTCCCGCCCCGCACGGCCGTTGCTACATCGGCCTGACGGACGAGGACGCCCCGGGCCCCGTCCCCGACGTCCCCGAGGTGCCGGAGGAGGACATCCGCTTCCTTCTCGACGTCGTCAACCGTGCCCTGGACCGGAAGCTCACGCGCGACGACGTGATCGGCGCCTTCGCGGGCCTGCGCCCCCTGATCGACTCGGGCGACGGCTCGACCGCGGATCTCTCGCGCGAGCACGCGGTGCTCACGGGCGACGACGGGCTCATCAGCATCGTCGGCGGCAAGCTGACCGAGTACCGGCTCATGGCCGAGCAGGCGGTCGATGCCGCGCTCGACGCGATGGGCGCGGACGGCGCCGACCGTCCCGCCTGCCGCACCCGGACCCTGCCGCTGGTCGGCGCACCCGGCGCGGCGGAGGGCGCGGACGTCCCGCCGCAGCTGGCCGCCCGCCACGGCGCGGAGGCCACCGAGGTCGTCGCGTCCTGCCCGCTCGACCGTCCGCTGGAGCCGGTGTTCCCCGGCTCGGACGTCCTGCGCTGCGAGTTCGCGTGGGCCGTGACCCACGAGGGCGCCTGCACCGCCGCCGACATCCTGGAGCGTCGCACCCGCCTGGCGCTCGTCCCCGCCGACGGAGAGGCCGCCGCGGCCGACGCCGACGAAGCCCTGACCCTGCCGCACGCCTCCCCCGCCGGCCCCGACCACAAGGAGAACCGATGACCGAGTCCACCGCCCCCCGCCACCGCATGCGCTGGTGGGGCTGGGGCGTCGACGGCCACGACAAGCCGCTGACCGACTCGGCGGCCGACCTGCTGCGCCGGGAGATCGGCATGCGGGACGAGAACCACCCGCCGATCGACATCGCCGACGTGCAGATCCCCACCACCCGCCTCGGCGACGACGACCTGGCGGCCCTGCGCGCCGCCGTCCCGGCCGTCGCCGACGATCACGACACGCGCGTCCGGCACGCCGTCGGCCGCTCCTACCCGGATCTCGCCCGGCTGCGCGCGGGAAAGCTGGAGATCGCCCCGGACGCCGTCGTCACGCCCGCGGACGAGGACGAGCTCGCCGCCGTGCTGCGCGTCTGCTCCGACCGGGGCATTGCGGTGGTGCCGTTCGGCGGCGGGACCAGCGTCGTCGGCGGCGTCGAGGCCGTCGACGGGGGCTTCGGCAAGGCCATCGCCCTGTCCATGACACGGTTCGATCGCGTCCTCGACGTCGACCGCGTCGCCGGCACCGTCACCGTGGAGACCGGCGTGTACGGCCCCGACCTGGAGGCGCACCTCGCGCCGACGGGCATGACGGTCGGGCACTTCCCGCAGTCCTTCGAGTTCTCCACCGTCGGCGGCTGGCTGGCATGCCGCTCCGCCGGCCAGGAGTCCTCCGGCTACGGGCGCATCGACCGCAACGTCATCGGCCTGCGCGTGGTCACCCCGGCCGGCGCAATGGAGTTCCGCGACATCCCGTCGACCGCCGCCGGCCCGGACCCGCGCCAGCTGTTCCTCGGTTCCGAGGGCACGCTCGGCGTCATCGTCCACGCGACGCTGCAGCTGCACCGGGCGCCGAAGGAGATGATCTTCGACACCTACTTCTTCCGCTCCTTCGAGGAGGGCGCGGAGGTCTTCCGCGAGCTGGAGCAGTCCGGCGATATCCCGCACCTGGCGCGGTTGTCGGACGAGAAGGAGACGCTGTACGGCATCGAGCAGCTCTCCGGCTCCATCGGCTCGAAGTTGACCGGGTACCTGCGGGCGCGCGGGTACGAGACGCCGTGCATGGCCATCTTCGGCTTCGGCCAGGAGTCCCCCGCCGCCGGCCGCGTCGCCCGCGAGCGCCTGGCGGCGCGGCTGCTGCGCCGCCCCTGCACCCGCCTGGGCGCCATCCCCGGGATGATGTGGGTCAAGGCACGCTTCACCTCGCCGTACCTGCGCGACGTGATGATGACGCGCGGGGTGGCCGTCGACACGCTGGAGACCGCGACCACCTGGGACAACGCAGCGAACCTGCGCCGGGCCATCGTGGAGGGCATGGAGGCCGCGGCGGACGCCCACGGCACGCCGGCCTACGTGTTCTGCCACATCTCCCACATGTACGAGTCGGGCTGCTCGCTGTACTTCACGTACTTCTTCCGCGAGGAGCGCGGCCGGATCATGGACCAGTGGATGGACATCAAGGGCGCCGCGTCGGACGCCATCGTCGCCCACGGCGGCACCATCACCCACCACCACGGCGTCGGCCAGGATCACGCGCCGTGGAACCGGACGGAGAACACCGAGCTGTACGGTCGCGTCCTCGCGGCGGTGAAGCGGGAGCTCGACCCCGCCGGCGTCCTCAACCCCGGCAAGCTGTTCACCGGTCCCGCCGACCTGCGCGACCGCTACCGCGGCGACGAGGTTTAGCGGGGTCCCGGCCACGGAGACGGCCACGGCGCGGCCGCGGTGTTCCGCGCCCGGGCCGTGTACCGTTCGGTCCATGATCGATTCCGCAGCGACCGCCCCCACGTTCCCCTCCCTCGACGAACTCCGCGCCCGCGGCACCCTGAAGTGGACCGCCTTCGACGCCGACGTGCTGCCCATGTGGGTCGCCGAGTCCGACGCGGCGACGTGCCCCGCGGTGCTGCGGGCGGTGCGGGAGGCCGCCGACCGGGAGTTCCTGGGCTACCCGCCGCGCAACGCGTCGGGCCTCGGCCAGGCCACGGCCGACTGGTGCCGCCGCCGCTACGGCTGGGAGGTGGACCCGGCCCGCGTCCACGCCGCCGCCGACGTCGTCCGCGGCGTCGTCTTCGCGGTGCAGCACTTCACCGAGCCGGGCTCCCCGATCATCGTGCCGACCCCCGCCTACATGCCGTTCTTCGAGGTCGGCCCCGTCGCGGGCCGCGAGACCGTCTTCGTGCCGACCCTCGACCGCGGCCCGGACCCGGAGGCCGTCGAGCGCGCCTTCGCCGCAGGCGCGGGCTCCCTCATCCTGGCCAACCCCAACAACCCGCTGGGCTTCACGTACGACGAGGCGACGCTGCGCGAACTGGCCGACATCGCGGACCGCCACGGCGCGCGCATCATCTCCGACGAGATCCACGCGCCCATCGTCCTCGAGGGCCGGCACGTGCCCACCGCCTCCGTCTCGGAGACCGCCGACCGGGTCACCATCACCGTCACCGCGACGTCGAAGGGCTGGAACACCGCCGGCCTGAAGTGCGCGCAGATCATCCTCAACGAGGCCGACGAAAAGACGTGGCGCACCGTCCCCCACGTCGCCACGGAGGGCGTCTCCACCTTCGGCCAGGTGGCCGCCGTCGCCGCGTACCGCGACGGGGAGGCGTGGCTCGACGGGTTCATCGACGTGCTGCGCGCCAACCGCGACGAGATCGCCCGCCGCCTGCCGGAGGTCCTCCCCGGCGCCCGCTTCTCCCCCGCCGACGCCTCCTACCTGGCGTGGCTCGACCTGCGCGGCGTGGAGCCCATCATGGCCGACGTCGAGGCCGGCCGGTCCTCCTCCGCCCAGACGTGGCTGCTGGAGCATGCCCGCGTCGCCGTCAACCCCGGCGAGGCGTTCGGCGACGGCGGCGAGGGCCACGTCCGCCTCAATTACGCGACCTCACCGGAGATCCTCGCCGAGGGCCTGGACCGCATCGGCGCCGCAGTCGCCGCAGCGCGCTGACCCGGCACGGGGATCAGCCGTTGACCGTGACGGACCCGTCGGCGCCGACGGTCACGGTCGCGGCCAGCGCGCGAGCCAGATCGATGCGCTGGTGGGAAGGGCCGCCCTGGTGGTCCAGCGGGTAGCCGGAGTCGATCGCGGTGGCGGCGAGAACCTGCTTGCGCTGGTCCTCGGTCAGCTGCGGGAAGCGGGTCTCCAGCAGCCCGGCCAGGCGGTCCGGGACGACGACCGGGGCGCCGGCCGCGTAGATCTGCGGGAAGCCGTAGGTCATGCGCGGGGCGGCCGCGGCGACTGCGGCAGCGTCGGACTGCGCGCCGGCGTCGCGGGCCATGCACTCGGCGATCGTGCCGCCGCAGCGCCACGCCAGCTCGTCGTGGATCTCCTTCGAGGCGGCCTGGATGAGGCCGCGGAATTCCGGATCCGCCCAGCGGTCGGCCGCGGCGGCGGTGCCGGACATGCGGCCGCCCATGACGTCCAGCGGGTAATGGACGCCCATGACGATGCGGTTGTAGCCGACCTCGGAGGCTCGGGCCTGGATCTGCGGTGCCGCCTCCGGGACCATGAGGCCCAGCAGACCGGCGGTCCAGTACGCCTTGTTGCTGTGGCCCGACGGGTAGGACGGGGTGGTCGAGTACGGATCGTCGTCGCCCTCCGCGCCGCGGTAGTAGCGGTTGATGCGATCCGGGGCGACGACGAACGGGCGGTCGTAGCCGTAGTAGTACTTCTCGAAGAAGGTCGAGGACGAGACGCCGCCACCGCGGGCCAGGTTTCCGGACAGCAGCTGGGTCGTCTTGGGCAGGCGGCCCTCCTGCACGGCCGCGACGAAGTGCGCGTGGAGCTCCGGGCCGAGGCCCTCGGCGAGGTTGAGCATCAGATCGTCGTGGTCGTCGCTCAGCGCGCGCAGCTGCGCCTCGCGGTCGTTCGCCGCGGAGTTGTTGATCTCGACGGCCTTCTCCAGGTTCTGGTCGAGGATCTCCGGGTGGTTCTTCTCCAGGTCGCTGAACGGGGAGACGACGGAAAGGTAGAAAAAGTCGTCGTAGGAGTTGTCCGATTGGTAGAAGCGCGCGATCTGCTGCGGCGGGAAGGCCTCCGGCACCGGGGCGCCCTCCGGCTGGCTGGTCGGCGGAGCCGGGAGCACCGGACTCAGGTCCGGGCGGCCGGAGCCCGCGTCGCCCGGCTGCGCCGGGATCTCGGCCGGGGCGGCGGAGACGGCCGGGGTCGCGGCCAGTGACAGGCCGGCGGCGATGGCGATGGCCGCGGCGGCACGACCGGTGCGGCGGAAGCGGGACGAGGGGGACACTGCGCTCCTTAAGGGGACTGGCCGCGTCGCCTGACGACGGGGACCGGAGGGTGCTTACGGGTCGACGGTAGGCCGACCCGGTGGCCGACCGATGATCTGCATCGGAACGATGCTATTCATGCAGATGGCCGGTCAGTGAACTTTCGCCTCATTTTGCCGGTGAATTTTTCAGCCAGGAAGTGCGGCGCCGCGGTGCACCGCATTCGCAAACGGCATCCATTTTCACCGTTTTCGCAGGTGACATGCCATTTTTCACGCTCTATGGTGAGGGCATGGAGACCGGGGAGAGCAACCACGCACACGATCACCGCCACGGCCGTACCGGGCTCGTCCACTCCCACGTCGGCGAGGGCACCGGCCCGCGGCGGATCGGCGCCGTCATCGCGCTGACCGCCGTCATCTTCGTCGCGGAGCTCGTCGGCGCCCTGGTCACGGGATCTCTGGCACTGCTCGCCGACGCCGGACACATGCTCACCGACGCCGCCGGGCTGCTGCTGGCGCTCGTCTCCGCGCTCATGGCGCGACGGGCGGCGACGCCGGAGACCACGTTCGGCCACCGCCGGACGGAGGTCCTCGCGGCGACCGTCAACGCCGCCTCCGTGCTGGCCATCGCCGGCGTCATCGCGTGGGAGGCCGTCGGCAGGCTCGCCCCGGCGCTGTCGCACGGGCATTCCCACGCGCACGTGGACGCGGGGCCGATGATGGTCATCGCAGCGGTGGGTCTGGCCGCGAACATCGTCTCCGCGCTCCTGCTGCGGCCGGCGACCAACGACTCGGTCAACGTGCGCGGCGCGTACCTCCACGTCCTCGCCGATGCGGCGGGGTCCGTCGCGGTGCTCGTCTCCGGCGCGATCGTCCTTGCGACGGGCTGGACGTGGACCGACGCCGTGGTCTCCGTCGCCATCGCCCTGATGCTGGTCCCCCGCTCCTGGCGGCTGCTGCGCACGTGCCTGGGCATCCTGCTGGAGCACGCCCCCGACGGCGCCGATCCGATGGCCATCCGCACGACGCTCGAATCCGTGCCGGGCGTCGAGGACGTGCACGACCTGCACGTGTGGACCATCTCCGGCACGGAGACCCTCGTCACCGCGCACCTGGTGTGCGCCTCCCCCGGCGGCTGCGGGCCATTGGACGCCGCGCAGGCGGCACTGGAGCGCGACCACGGCGTCACCCACGCCACGCTCCAGATCGAGCGTCCCGGGCACCGGGAGCACGAGGGCGCCGTCCACGCCTGACCGACGTCGGGCAGGTTGCTAGCCTCGTCCACATGCGACACGACCTCATCCGAATCACCGCCGACGGCGCCCGCACCGGCCGCGCAGCCGCCCTGGCGGCCGTCGCGGCCCTCACCCTCGGCGCTGCGGCCTGCTCCGGCGAGGACGCGGACGCCGGCGACGGCGCAGCCACGTCGTCCACCGTCACCGCCTCCCCAAACGGCACCGCGGGCGCGTCCTCCACCCCGGCTCCCGCGCCAGGGCAACAAGACGCCCCGGACCAGTTCGCGGGCCCGGTCCCGGAGACCGCGTCCGGTGCCGCGGCCGATGCCGGCGCCCTGGCTGAGGTCAGTCACGCGATCATGGGCATGCCCGACGTCTCGGAAGAGACCCGGGGCCTGGCCTCCCGCGCGGTCGACGTCGCCGAGCGCGCCCAGGGCATCCTCGGCCCCTCGGACGGCACCGGCGGCACGCTCACCGACGAGGACCTCGCCGCCGTCACGCAGGACGGCGGCGTCCACTCCGACCTCGACTACCTCGAGCTGCTCCACCGCGTCCTGCCGCCAATCATCGCCCAGGTCGACGCGGCGCAGTCCCCCGACGCCCCCGCCGTCGCCAGCGATGCCCGCGCACTGCTGGGCGACGTGGACGCGCGCCTGGGCGTCTGACCCGGCGCGGGGCGCGTCGTCACGCGGGACCGGGGGCGCACGCCCGCACGCCCCCGCCGCGCGCCCACCGTGGCCCCATCGAGCACCCACCGCACCGCGCACCCCGGGCATGACGACGGGCCCCGGTGCCGCATCCTGCGGGGATGCGGCACCGGGGCCCGTCCGCGTCCGCGGAGCGCCCGGTCGGGCAGGTTCGGCGGTGCTGCCCCTACTTGTAGTCGTAGAAGCCGGCGCCGGACTTGCGGCCGAAACGGCCGGCCTCGACCATGCGCTTGAGCAGCGGCGGGGCAGCGTAGGTCGGCTCCGCGTACTCGTCGTACATCGCGTCGGCGATGAACTTGACGGTGTCCAGACCGACCATGTCTGCCAGGGTCAGCGGGCCCATCGGGTGGGCGCATCCGTTGACCATGCCCGCGTCGATGTCCTCCTTGGTGGCGACGCCGTCCTGCAGCATGCGGATGGCGCCCAGGATGTAGGGCACGAGGAGGGCGTTGACGATGAAGCCGGAGCGGTCCTTCGCCTTGATGACGGTCTTGCCCAGGGCCTCGGAGGCGTAGGCGTAGGCGCGCTCGGCCTGAACCTCGCCCGTCGTCAGCGTGACGACGTGCTCGACGAGCGGCAGGACCGGCACCGGGTTGAAGAAGTGCAGGCCCATGACGCGCTCCGGGCGCTTCGTGGCGGCGGCGATGGACTGGATCGGCAGCGAGGACGTGTTGGAGGCCAGGATGGCATCCGGATCCTCGACGATCTCGTCGAGCTGGCCGAACACGGAGGCCTTGACTTCCGGGTTCTCCACGATGGCCTCGATGACCAGCTGACGGTCCTTGAAGTCCGCGAACTCGGTGGTCCAGGAGATGCGGCCCAGGATCTCGTCGCGGGCGGACTCCTCCAGCTTGCCACGGGAGACGGCCTTGTCCAGGGACTTCTCGATGCGGCCGCGGCCGGCGTCGAGGAACTCCTGCTTCGCCTCCCACACCAGCACGTCGCTGCCCGCCTTGGCGCAGACCTCGATGATGCCGGAGCCCATCTGGCCGGCGCCGACGACGCCGACGCGCGTGATTTCGTTGGCCATGTCGTTGATCACTCCCGTGTCGTAGTTGTTGCGTTGTAAACTTCCGCGATCGCGAATCTACCCGTTGTCAGGGCAGCTGCGAGGCGATTTCGGCCATGCGGGCCTCCATGTCCCGCGCGACGCCGGCGACCGCGTCGTCCGGCGAGTCCTTGAGCGCCGCCCACGCCTGCTGCAACCGGGGCAGGTTGGCGCGCAGCATCGCCTCGTAGGCGACTCCGGCGTCCCTGCCGGCGGCCTGGAGAACGGCGTCGCTCTGGTCCCCGGGGATCATGGCGGAGCCCTGCGGGACCTGGTCGCCCAGCGATCCGATCTGGTCGGCCGCCGCGCCCTTGACCTGCCCGGCGATGGACTTCCACTCCCCCGGCACGTCCGGGTCCTGCAGGACGTCGTCGGAGGCCCGCAGCAGCACGCGGGCATCCGCGACGAGATGCCCGGCCTGCTGCAGCGACGCATCGGCGGAGGCGGATTCGGTCGCCTGCGCCGCGGACGTCTCCCCCGCCCTATCGGCGGGGTCGTACCCGCAGCCGGACAGGACCAGGGCGGCGGCCAGCGGCGCGGCGACGGCGGCGATGCGGATGCGGCTGGACATTGCCTAGTCGACCTCCAGCTCGCCCATGCGGTCCCAGCCGTCCTTGCCCTCGATCTGCTGCGAGACGATCTTCGGGGTGGCGGAGATGAGCGGGCGCAGGTCCTCCATCGCCTTCCGGAAGTGGTCGGAGTTGACGTGCGCCTCGGCCGCGTCGTCGGCGAACGCCTCCAGCAGCACCCACTCGTTCGGGTCCTCGGCGGAGCGGGACCACTCGAAGAAGCGGTTGCCCTCCTCCGCGCGGGTGGCGGCGGTGAACTCGGCGACGTGGTCCATCCAGGCGTCGGCGTGCTCGGGCTTCGCGGGGAACTTCACGACGATGAAAATCATGGCCCCGATTGTAGGGACGCCGGCTTAACGCGGCCTGAACGCCTCCAGTGCATGCCGACCGCCCCGGGTCACGGGCGCGCGTCGTCGTGCGAACCCCGCGGCGGTGCGTCAGGGCTTCGCGGAGTCCTTCGTGCCGGAGGCCCCGGAATCCCCGGAGGAGACGGGGCCGTCGCCGGTCTCTGAGTCGAACTCGCCCTCGATGCGGACGTCGCCGCCGATGACCAGCGTGCCGTCCGCGTCGTAGCTGTACTCGATGGGCGGCAGCTGATTGCCGTCCTCGTCATAGCCCGGGGCGGCGGCGGATTCGTGCTTCTCCAGCGCCTCCGCGTCGTGGGTCGTGCCCCAGCGGCGGGTGCGCGGGCGGGAGACGGCCTGATGGTCGTCGCTCATGCCCTTGACCAGGGAGTACATCATGACGAAGTGCACGAAGAAGAACGGGACGCCGATGATGATGACCACCTCCTGGAGCGCCAGGATGCCGTCCTCTCCCGTGATGAGCAGCATCGCGGCAGCGACAGCGCCGATCATGACGCCCCACAGGACGCGGTAGACGGTGGGTGACTGGTTCTCCTCGCCCGTCGACATCATGTCGGTGACCATGGCCGCCGAGTCGATGGACGTGACGAAGAAGATGAGGATGGTCACCAGGGCCACGACGCTGACGATGAACGTCAGCGGCATCTGCTCCAGCAGGATGAACAGGGCCGGCGACGGGTCGCCGCCCTCGACGACCGGCGTGGTCAGGATGCCGGGCTGCTGGGACTCCAGCTCGAAGCCGGCGCGGCCGAAGATGGAGAACCAGATGATGACGAAGATCGTCGGCAGGCCGATGACGCCGGCGATGAACTCGCGAACCGTGCGGCCGCGGGAGATGCGGGCGACGAACATGCCGACGAACGGCGACCAGCAGATCGTCCACGCCCAGTAGAAGACGGTCCACGCGCCCTGCGACCACTCCGGGTTCAGATCGTGGGAGTCGGTCCACCACATGATGCGCGGCAGCATGTCGCCGTAGACGCCGACGGTGTCGACGACCTGGCGCAGCAGCGTCAGCGTCGGCCCCATGAGCAGGACGAACAGCATGAGCGCCACGGCAATCCAGATGTTGATGTTGGACAGCAGCTTGATGCCCTTGTCCAGGCCGCGGGCGACGGAGATGGACGCGATGATGATGATGACGGTGATGAGGATCAGCTGGACCATCGAGTTCTCGGCCAGGCCGAGGACCCGGTGGGCGCCGGAGTTGATCTGCATCGCGCCCATGCCGACGGACACGGCGATGCCGAAGACGGTGCCGATGATGGCCAGGGCGTCGATGAGCTTGCCCGGCCACCGGTAGATCTGCGCCCCCAGCAGCGGGGCGAAGATGGAGGACACGCGCGGCGGCAAATGGCGCTTGTAGATGAAGTAGCCGAGCGCCAGGCCGGGCAGGGACATGATGACCCACATGTGGATGCCCAGGTGGTAGATGGTGAAGCCCATCGCGTCATGCTGCGACTCCACGGACATCGGCTCGGTGCCGAGCGGAGTGTTGTACGCATGGTTCAGCGGCTCGGCGACGCCCCAGAACATGAGCATCGAACCGGTGCCGCCGGCGAAGAGCATGCCGAACCATTCGGCGAGGTTGTACTCGGGTTCCTCGTCGTCCTCCCCGAGCCTCAGCCGCCCGTAGCGGGAGACGAAGACGCCGATGAGGAACAGGAACGCGGCGGAGACGCCGCCGATGAAGAGCCAGCCGAGGTTCTCGGTGACCCAGCCCGAGGCCGTGGAGTACCACTCGCGGGCCGTCTCCCCGAGGAGGATCGTCATGACGACGAAGCCGACGATGAAGACGACGGACACGCCGAAGATCAGCGGGTCGGTCTTGAGCCACGACCCTTCGCGGGACGTCGCGGACGCAGTTGACTGAGATTGCTGTGAATCTGGCATGGATCGGGTTCTTCCCGGTCGATTATTTCTGGCGTTGCCAGAATAGGGAATGCAATGTCGTTCACCACCCGGCGGGGTGCGCGTGCGGCGGGGCGCCCGGCATGGCGACGGCCCCCGCGCCGTGGGCGGGGGCCGTCGTCACGCGCGGGCTACTCCCCCATCGACGGGTGCAGCTCGCCGAGCGCGTCGAACAGGTCGATGTTGAGGATGAACGCGCGCTTGGCCTCGTCCGTCAGGCGATCGAGGTTCTCGCGGAGCTCCGGCAGGGAATCGAGCGTCTCGCGGTAGCCGTCGCGGTAGGGCTTGATCTTCGGGATGTCGGCGAAGTTGTAGGTCTCCACGCCGCCTTCGCCCAGCTCGTAGTGGGTCTTCATCATGCGGCCGATGACCTGGCCGCCGGCCAGGTCACCGAGGTAGCGCACGTAGTGGTGCGCGGCGAAGGCGACGCCGTCGCGGGCATCGGCGATCTCGTCGAGGCGGGCGACGTAGGCGCGCGTCGCCGGCAGCGGCTCGATTTCCTCGCGCCAGGAATGATCGCCGTGCAGGTACGTCAGGTCCGCGGCGATGGCGCCGACGCGCAGCAGGCGCTCGTCGATCATCGCCTCGCCGACCGGCGTGGCGGAGACGGTCTCGCCGCATTCCTCCAACGCGGAGTAGACGAACAGCAGCTGCCCCAGCAGGTCGTAGTAGGCGTCGCGGGTCAGACGGCCCTTGAGCAGGTCGTCCATGTAGGTCGAGTGCTCGGCGCGGTCGTGGACCGCGGCGGTGGCCTCGCGCAGGGCGACGGAGGGCTTGACGTCAGTGGCGTCGTGGTCGGTCACGGGAGCTCTCCCATCGTGGTTCGGGTGCCGGGCAGCCCCTCGGGGCGCCCGTGCAGCCGGCAGGGGTCGGTCGGGTGGTTCAGGTTGTTCGGGTCGGTGCGGGCCGCGTCGGTCCGCCCGTCTGCCGCTGCTCGACGGTGCCCGACGCGCGGAGCCGGGCGCCGCGGCGTGACGACGATCCTCCCGGCCGAGTCCCGGAGGATCTCCACCGCCTGGCCGTAGACCTCGCCGATGATGTCCTCCGTCAGGGCCTCGTCAGGTGGGCCGCACGCCCGCACCCCGCCACAGGCGAGCACGACGACGCGGTCAGCCCACGCCGCCGCGGCGGACAGGTCGTGGAGCACGACGACGACCGTGCCGCCGCCGTCGGCGTGCGCGCGGGCGGCGCCGAGGATGCGCTCAGTGTGGCGCAGGTCCATCGCGGCGGTGGGCTCGTCGAGCAGCAGAACGGGCGTCGACTGGACCAGGACGCGGGCCATGTGGACGCGGGCCTGCTCGCCGCCGGACAGGGCGTGGATGGGGCGATCGAGGAGATGCGCGACGTCGCACGTCTCCACCGCCTCGTGGACCGCCTGCGGGTCCGCGCCGTCCCACGGGGCGCCGCCCATGGCGATGACCTCCGAGGAACGGAACGCGAAGTCGACGGTGAGCCGCTGCGTGAGCACCGCGCGGATGCGCGCGAGCTCGCGCAGGCCGTGGTCGCCGACGGGGCGCCCGCCCAGCAGCACGCGGCCGGCGGCCGGCTCCAGATCGCCGGAGATCGCGCCGAGCAGCGTGGACTTGCCCGCGCCGTTCGGTCCGACGAGCGCGACGAGCTCGCCGGGGCGGGCCTCCAGGTCGACGCCGGAGAGGATGGTGCGGGGGCCGCGATCCAGGCGCAGGCCCTCGACGACGATGGCGGTGCCGGTCATGCGATGGCCCCCTTCCTGCCGCGCAGCAGCATCCAGAAGAACAGGGGGCCGCCGACGAGGGACGTCAGCATGCCCAAAGGCAGGTCCGCCCCGGCGATGAGGGTGCGCGCGGCGAGGTCCGCGGCCGTCGTCGTCAGCGCACCGCCGAGCAGCGCGGCGGGGATGAGCGCGCGGTGGCCGGGGCCGAGGATGAGCCGGATGGCGTGCGGCACGACCAGGCCGACGAAGGCGATGATGCCGGAGAACGCGACACCGACGGCGACCAGCAGCGCCGCAGCCGTGATGATGATGCGCCGCAGCCGTGCCACGTCGACGCCGAGGTGGCGCGCCGGGCGCTCGCCAAGCGACAACAGGTCCAGGGTCCGCGCCATCGACCACAGCAGCGCGCCCATCAGGAGAGTGACGACGGCAACCAGACCGACCGAGCCCCAATCCGCGCCGGCGAAGCTGCCCATCTGCCAGAAGACGATCTGATCGCGGGCCGACGGGTCCGCGATGAACGTGAACAGGGAGACCAGGCCGCCGCACACGGCGTTGACGGCGACGCCAACGAGGATGAGCATCGCCGGGCCCATCGCGCCGCCGCCGGTGGTCCGGGCGACGAGGGCGACGACGGCCGTGGCGGCGATGCCGCCGGCGAAGGCGCCGGCGGCGGTGAACCAGTGGGCGCCGACGGCGCCGGAGAACACGACCGCGGCGGCGGCTCCGACGGCCGCGCCGGAGCTGACGCCGATGATGGACGGCTCCGCCAGCGGGTTGCCGAAGATGGCCTGCAGGGCGACGCCGGCGACGGCGAGGCCCGCGCCGACGAACGCGGCGAGCGCGATGCGCGGGAAGCGGACGTACCAGAGCGTCGCGTCGACCGGGCCCGCGGCCGGGTCGGGCCCGACCAGGCCCATCGACCGGCCCATCGCGGCGACGACGTCGGCGGGGCCGACGCCCAGCTGGCCGGCCAGCGCCGACCACAGGCAGAGGCCGAGCAGCGCCGCGGTGACGGCGGCGAAGAAGACGGCGTGCCGGGTCATCGGGTCCCGGTCTTTCCCGCCGCGCCGGGCGCGCCGGCCTCCTCGCCCGCAGCCGCCGCAGCCGGGCCCGATCCGCCGTAGAGGGCGTCGGCCATCGCGTCGATGACGTGGCCGGTCTGCGGGCCGAAGGACAGCAGCTGGGAGTCGGGGACGTCGATGACGCTGCGCGCCGCGCCCGCGGGGGTCTGGGCGAAGCCGGGCAGCTCCATCATCCCGTCCATGCCGCCGATGGACTCCAGCCCGCCGGTCATGACGATGACGGTGTCGGGGGCTGCGGTGACCAGAGCCTCCGGGGTCAGCGGCGTGAAGCCGTCGCCTGCGCCGGAATCGCCGGCCGCGTCGACGCCGCCGAGGGCGGCGACCAGCTCGCCGGCGCCGGTGCCGTCACCGGCGATCATCGCGGTGGTTGTGCCGCGCAGGTACAGCATGAGCATGCGGCGGCCGTCGGCCATGGACCGCGCGCGCTCCATCGCCCGCGCTATGTCGTCCTCGACGGCGCGGCGGACGCGGTCGGCCTCGTGGCCCAGGCCGACGGCGGCGGCGACCTCGTCGACGAGCGTGCCGACGGTCGAGAGCGTGCGATCCCCGCCGACGTGGACGACCGGAATGCCGGCGTCGCGGAAGCCGCGGACGGCCTTCGACGGGCCGACGGTGCCGTCGGTGATGATGAGGTCCGGCTTCAGCGCCATCACGGCTTCCGGGTTGACGGCGTGGCCGCCGGGGGTGAGCTCCGGCAGGTGGGCGACGCCCGGGAAGTCGCTGGCGACGTCGCGGCCGACCAGCCGGTCGCCGAGGCCGAGCGCCCACACCATGCGCGACAGGGCGCCCGCCCGGTCGAGGGTGATGATGCGATCGGCGCTCTCGATGACCGACTCCACCTCATCGGCGCCGGTCACCGTGACCGGGAAACGCGGCCGCGGGTCCGCGACGAGGACCTCCGGATCCGTCGGCGGGAGATCGGCGGACACGTGCCCGCCCGCGCCGTCGACCGTCGGCGTCGGCGCCGCCGCCCTGTCCGGAGGGGTGCATCCGGTGAGGGCCGCTCCGGCGAAGACGATGACCAGCAGGAGCACCGCGACGACGCCCCTGCGCCGGAGGAAGGTGGTGGGCATTGATCGTCCTCTTCACTGTTAGCTGTGGATTAGCTAAGAGGCTAGCATGGCATTCATGCACACCGATCCGGCAAACCGATCCTCTGCGGCCGTTCTGGCAGTGGCCGCCGCCGCGTCCCTGGCCGCCTGCTCCTCCGGCGACGAGGCCTCCGGCGCCGTCACCGAAACGGGTCCCGACGGAATCGAGATGACCGTGGACCGCACGGCCGGCCTCGCCGAGGGCGACGCGGTGCAGGTCGACATCTCCGGCCTGGACACGACGTCCGGCTACTACCTGGCGCTGTGCGGCGTCACCAACCCGGAGGGCCAGCCGTTCCCCGACTGCACCGGCGACCGCTCCGGCGAGACCCAGAAGTGGTTCCGCAACCCGGAGGGCACCCAGCAGATCAACGACGACGGCACCGTCTCCACCACGCTGACCATCACCCCGAAGGGCGAGGCCATCGACTGCCGCGAGGCCGAGTGCGCCGTCAAGCTCTTCGGCGACCACCGCGAAGGCTTCCACGACATCGTCCAGGTGCCCGTCACCCTGGCGAAGTAGCCGCTCCCGCGGCGCCGGCCTGCCTCCCGCGGCCGCCCGTCTCGGACGGGGCGGGCGGCCGCCCGGCATGATGGGCCCATGACCCGTCCCCTCATCCTCCCCTTCGGCGACGCCCGCCCGCGCATCCACCCGTCGGCATGGATCGCGCCGACCGCCGTCATCATCGGCGACGTGGAGATCGGCCCCGACTCCTCCGTCTTCTACGGCTGCGTGC
>JAEWGK010000102.1 GCA_023388385.1 Actinomycetes bacterium
TGCGGGGGGCGTCGGTCATGGGTTCTGGTCCTCCTTGGTGTAGTCGCCGGACCATTCGCGGACCGGGTCTGCGTTGTCGGAGACGTCGGATGCGCCGGGCAGGTCCCGCTGCAGGTGCAGGAACTCCATGTGCCCCTCGTAGAGATCCAGGACGTTCTCGATGATCTGGGTCTCGGTGTACCCGTACACGTCGTAGCCGAGCGAGCCCGTCTGGGTGAACACCTCGAGCCGGTAGTACTCGCGGTCGCCGTCGCGGTCCAGGTGGATGCGCCCGGCGAACGACGGGACGGGGTTGGCCGTCGGATAGATCTGGTAGCGGAAGTCGCGCTCGTCCCCGAACCGGACCTGCAGGTCCAGCTGGTCGATGGCGGTGCCGTCCACGGGCCCACGGTACAGGTCGACGTCCGCCCCACCCTCGCGGAGCTCGCGGGCGACCTTCTCCAGCGCGGGCGCGACGGCGGCGTCGACGTGACGGGCGACCTGGCGTGCCGTGGGGAAGGTCATCGACCGCGCAAGGCGGCGGCGCCAGTCGACGTCCGCCGGCTTGCCGGATGCGCGGCCGGACATCGCGCCGTGGATGGCGAGCACCCGCGACCGCGTGCTGTAGGCCTCCAGCCGGAAGCTCGTGAACAGGCTGTACATGATGAGGTAGATGACGAGGGCGAACGGGATGCCCATGACGATCGTCGCGCTCTGCAGCGTCGGGACGCCGCCGACGAAGAGCATCGCGACGGTGAGCACGCCGACGGCGGAGGCCCAGAAGATGCGGGACCACGCCCTGCCGTCCTGCTGGGAGTCGGTGATCCGCGACGTGAAGTTCGCCATCACGAGTGCCGCGGAGTCGGCCGAGGTGATGTACAGCAGCAGGCCGATGAGCGAGGCGACGGCCATGACCGCGACGGGCGCCGGGTATTCGCCGAGCAGCAGGTAGAACGCCCGCTCCGGGTGATCGACCGCCATGGCGCCGAAGTCGTCGTCGCCGCCGAGGACGATGGTGAGCGCGGAATTGCCGAAGATGGACACCCACATGAGGATGAACAGGAAGGGGATGGTGAGGGTGCCGGCGATGAACTGCCGGAGGGTGCGGCCACGGGAGATGCGGGCGAGGAACAGCCCGACGAACGGCGCCCACGCCACCCACCAGGCCCAGAAGAACAGGGTCCACGCGTTGAGCCATTCCTGTGCGCCGGAGAACGCGTAGGTGTCCATCGTCATCGACGGGAAGGACGAGACGTACTCGCCGACGTTCATGACCAGCGCGTCGAAGAGAAACGACGTCCGCCCCGTGACGAGGATGTACAGGGCGAGGGCGAGGGCGAGGCCGACGTTGATTTCCGACAGCCGCCGGATGCCCTTGTCGACGCCGGAGACGGCCGAGACGGTGGCGACGGCCACCGCGAGGACGACGAGCGCGATCTGCGCGGCGAGCCCCTCCCCGATCCCGAACAGGACCTTGAGGCCGTAGTTGAGCTGGACGACGCCGATGCCGAGGGACGTCGCAACGCCGAAGACCGTGCCGAGCATCGCGGCGACGTCGACGGCGTCGCCCGCGGGACCGTGGATCCGCCTGCCGATGATGGGGTAGAGCGCGGAGCGGATGGCCAGCGGCATGTTCTGGCGGTAGGCGAAGTACCCGAACGCCATGCCCATGAGGGCGTACATCGCCCATCCCGTGATGCCGTAGTGGAACAGGGTGTAGACGACGGCCATGCGGGCGGCCTCGACGGTCTCCGCGTCACCGGACGGCGGCCCGTAGTACTGGGCGACGGGTTCGGCGACGGAGAAGAACAGCAGGTCGACGCCGATTCCCGCGGCGAAGAGCATGGATGCCCAGGAGAACAGCCGGAACTGGGGCTTCGCGTGGTCGGGCCCGAGCTTGATGGTCCCCGCCTTCGACAGCGCGACGCCGATCATGAACACGACGACGACGGTCGCCGTGAGGATGTAGAACCAGCCGAGGTTCCCCGACACCCCGGCGACGATCGCCGACAGCGTCGAGGAGGCGTTGGCCGGGGCGATGATGGCCCACGCCGCGATGCCGATGATGCCGAGGCCGGATATGAGGAACACCGGCCAGTTGACCTCCGGCGGCGGGGCGGCCCCCGCCGTGTCCCCCGCCTCGCCGGCGCGGATGACGGGGTCGTGCGACGAATCCCGCCCGGGCGGGCTGCATTCTGCCATGGGGCTCCCTCGGAGGTGTCTGCGGCGTCTGTCCGTGCGGACCGAAGTGTATCGGATTCACCGCCGGGACCCGACGGACGGGCCCCGGTTGCGCCGCCCCCGCCCCGTGGGAACCGCTGCCGCGCGCCCGCCGCCGCGGGGGTGCGGGTGGACCGGTTTCCCGCCGTGTGGGACGCTGAACGGTGGTCACCCGTCCGGCCGGACGGACCGGGCCACGGGGCATGCCCCCCGGGCCCGCCACGAACACAGGAGGTACCCCATGGCAGCCCTTCCCCTCGGCCCCCTCGGCGGACTCCGCCGGCGCCGCGGCCCGGCGTCCGTCGAGCACCGCGACATCGTCATCGTCGGCGCCGGTTCGGCAGGATCCGTGCTGGCGAACCGCCTCTCGGAGGATTTCTCCACCGACGTCCTCGTCCTCGAGGCCGGGCGGATGGACTCGCTCTGGGACCTCTACATCCACATGCCCTCGGCGTTCTCCTTCCCCATCGGCAACCGGTTCTACGACTGGGCCTACGAATCCGAGCCGGAGCCCGAGATGAACGGCCGCCGCATCTACCACGCCCGCGGCAAGGTCGTCGGCGGCTCGTCGTCCATCAACGGCCAGATCTTCCAGCGCGGCAACCCGATGGACTACGAGAAGTGGGGAGCGCGCCCCGGGCTCGAGAACTGGGGCTGGGAGCACGTGCTGCCCTACTTCAAGCGGATGGAGACCGCCCTCGGCGGCGCCGACGACGATCCCCGCCGCGGCCACGACGGCCCGCTGCGCATGAAGCGCGGCCCCGCCGACTCCCCCCTCTTCCGCGCCTTCTTCCGCTCCATCGAGCAGGCCGGCTACCACTACACGCCCGACGTCAACGGCTACCGGCAGGAAGGCTTCGGCCCGTTCGACGCGAACATCGACGGCGGCGCGCGCCTCTCCGCGGCCCGCGCCTACCTGCACCCGGTGCTCGACCGCCCCAACCTGGAACTGCGCACGCGCGCGTACGTCACCCGCATCCTCTTCGAGGGCACGACCGCGGTCGGCGTCGAGTACCGGCGGCGCGGCCGCGTCCACCAGGTCCGCGCGGACAAGGTCATCCTCTGCGGAGGCGCCTTCAACTCCCCGCAGCTGCTCCAGCTGTCGGGCGTCGGCGACGAGAAGCTCCTGAACGACGTCGGCGTCAACGTCGTCACGCATCTGCCGGGCGTCGGAGAGAACCTGCAGGACCACCTGGAGGTGTACGTGCAGTACAACTGCACGCAGCCGGTCAGCTCCCAGCGGTGGCTGGAGAAGTGGCGCTGGCCGTTCATCGGCCTGCGCTGGATCCTCACGAAGACTGGGCCGGTCGCGACCTCCCACTTCGAGGCCGGCGGCTTCGCCCGCTCCAACGACGACGAGGACTACCCGAACCTCATGTTCCACTTCCTGCCGCTGGCCATGCGCTACGACGGCACGAAGCCGGAGGGCGACGACGGCTTCCAGTTCCACGTCGGCCCGATGTACTCCGACACCCGGGGCCACGTCCGGATCACGTCGCCGGATCCCGCGAAGAAGCCCGAGATCCTCTTCAACTACCTCGCCACGGAGCAGGATCGGCGCGAGTGGGTCGAGGCGATCCGCACCTCCCGGAAGCTGCTGGACACCCCGGCGATGCGCGAATACTGGGACCGCGAGACCTCCCCCGGGGAGGCGGTGCAGACGGACGAGGAGATCCTCGAGTGGGTCCGCAACGACGCGGAGACCGCCCTGCACCCGTCCTGCACGTGCATGATGGGCCCGGCGGACGACGAGATGGCCGTCGTCGATCCCGGGACGATGCGGGTCCACGGCACCGACGGCCTGTACGTCGTCGACGCCTCCGTCATGCCGGGCATCACGAACGGGAACATCTACGCGCCCACGATGATGATCGCGGAGAAGGCCGCCGACCTCATCGCCGGCCGCACCCCGCTGGCCCCCATCACGCAGGAGGAGCTGCCGTTCTACCGCGCGAAGTCGGGCATGCCGCTCGATCCGCCGGAGGCCCCGGGCGCCTGACCCGCCCCCGCCCCGCCCCGGGCCCGTCGCGGGCCCGGCACCGCGACGGGGGCAACCGGCGGCGGGGTGCGTCGCCACGCGCCTCCCCGTCACGGTTAGCCTGGGGCAATGACCATCAGCGCCATCCCGGACGCCCCGTCGGGCGCCGGCAAGCCCCTGCCCGTCCCCGCACTCGCGGACACCGCCGACCGCGTCGTCCGCGCCGTCTCCGCCGTCGCGGACGGAGAAACGACCGCCGCCACCCGCGCGGCGCTCGACGCGTTCATCGCCGACGGCGGCGAGGGCCCCACGCTGCAGGAGCGGCTCCTCGACTTCGCGGCGGAGCGCACCGCCAACGGCTCCAGCTGGCTGGCGGGCCGCTGGCTGTCGGACTACCTGACCGTCCGCGGGCCGCTGCCGCTGACGACGAACGTCGGCTTCCGCTTCCGCCTGGACACGCGCGGCACCGGCGTCGA
>JAEWGK010000217.1 GCA_023388385.1 Actinomycetes bacterium
ATCCGCGTGACGACGCCCCCCGCGGCCCGCGCGGCGGCGACGCCGGGCGCCCGTCCCGCGGTGCGGTGGGGGAGCCCCGCGTCGGCCGCGGGCGGTACGGTGAACGCGGACGCGGTGGAGGACGCCGCCCCGACGGAAGGAGAAGGTGACCCATGGCCGACGCCCCCTCGATCGTCGTCGCCGGAGGCGGCACCGCGGGCCACATCGAGCCCGCGTTGGCCGTCGCGGACGCCATCCGGGATCTGGTGCCGCAGGCGCGCATCACCGCACTGGGCACGTCCCGTGGCCTCGAGACCACGCTGGTGCCCGCCCGCGGCTACGACCTGGAGCTCATCCCGCCGGTGCCCGTGCCCCGCAAGCCCAACCTGGACCTGGCGAAGCTGCCGCTGCGCCTCGTCGGCGCCATCCGCGACACGCGGACGGTGCTCGAGCGGGTCGGTGCGGACGCGCTCATCGGCTTCGGCGGCTACGTCTCGGCACCCGCGTACCTGGCCTGCCGGGCCGGCCGTCGCATCCCGTTCGCCGTGCACGAGGCCAACGCCCGCGCCGGCATGGCCAACAAGCTGGGCATCTGGCTCGGCGGCGAGGGCCTCGCCGCCGTCGGCGGTACGGGCTTGAGGGCCGACGTCGTCGGCATCCCGGTCCGTGCTGCGCTGGCGAACCTGGACCGCGCCGCCCTGCGCACCGAGGCCCGCGAGTTCTTCGGCCTGCCGGCCGAGGGGCCCGTGCTGCTGGCCACCGGCGGCTCCCAGGGCGCCCGCAGCATCAACGACGCGGTCTCCGGGGCTGCAGACGCCCTGGCGGCGGCGGGCATCGCGGTGCTGCACGCCCACGGCCGCAAGAACACCGTCGACGTCACGCCGCGCGAGGGCGGCCCCGCCTACGTCGCGGTTCCGTACATCGACCGCATGGACCTGGCCTATGCGGCGGCCGACCTGGTGCTGTGCCGCTCCGGGGCCATGACCGTGGCGGAGGTCTCCGCCGTCGGCCTGCCCGCCGTCTACGTCCCGCTGCCGCACGGCAACGGCGAGCAGGCGCTCAACGCCTGCGACGTCGTCGCCGCCGGTGCCGCGACGCTGGTGGAGGACTCGTCCCTCACCCCGGCGTCCGTCGCCGACCTGGTCGTGCCGCTGCTGACGGACCGCACGCGCCGCGAGGCGATGGCGGCCGCCGCCGCGGACTCCGGCCACCCCGACGCCGCCCACGACATCGCCCGCCGGGTGCTGGCGCTGGCCGGATACCCGGCCTAGCGCCTTTTCCCGCCGGCGGCGCATCCGCTGACCCGACCGTCAACTGCCCGCCACCGCGGGCCAGACCAACCAGGAGCACACCACCATGAGCGAGCCCACCGGCGGCCTGCCCGCCTCCGTCCACATGATCGGCATCGGCGGCGCGGGGATGTCGGGTGTCGCCCGCATCCTCCTCGCCCGCGGCGTGCGCGTCAGCGGCTCCGACATGAAGGAGTCCCGCGCCGTCGTCGGCCTCCGCGCGATGGGCGCGGAGATCGCCGTCGGCCACGACGCCGCCAACCTGGAGCTCGGCGGCGGGCTGCCGGAGGCGGTCGTCGTCTCCTTCGCCGCCATCCCGAAGACCAACCCGGAGCTCGCCGCGGCCCTGGAGCACGGCATCCCGGTGCTCAAGCGCTCCGATGTGCTCGGCATGCTGCTCGAGGGGTACCGCGCCGTCCTCATCGCGGGCACCCACGGCAAGACCTCGACGACGTCGATGACCGTCGCGGCGCTGCAGGCGGCGGGCCTTGACCCGTCGTTCGCCGTCGGCGGCCTCATGTCCCGCGCGGGCGTCAACGCCCACCACGGCACGGGCGACGTCTTCGTCGCGGAGGCCGACGAATCCGACGCGTCGCTGCTGACGTACTCGCCGCAGGTCGCCGTCGTCACGAACGTCGAGCCCGATCACCTGGACTTCTTCGGCACGGCGGAGAAGTACTACGCCGTGTTCGACGACTTCGCAGACCGCATCATCCCGGGCGGCACGCTCGTCGTCTGCGCGGAGGACGACCGCGCGGCGGAGCTCGGCGAGCGCGCCGCCGCCCGCGGCATCCGCGTCCTGGCTTACGGCGGCCCGGAGTCGCTGCAGCGGCACCCGGGCCTGTCCGCCGGAGCGACGCTGCACGGCTGGTCCGCCGCCGGCGGCGGCGCCCGCGTCGAGGCGACGGTGCTGGGGGAGGACGTGGCCTTCGAGCTGCACCAGCCGGGCCGCCACATGGCCCTCAACGCCCTGGCCGCCCTGACCGCCGGCCGCTGCGTCGGCGCGGATCTGTCCCGCATGGGCTCGGGTCTCGGCGACTTCACCGGCGTGCGCCGTCGCTTCGACTTCCACGGCGTCATCGACGGCGGCGACTGCGACGGCGTCCGCGTCTACGACGACTACGCCCACCACCCGACGGAGGTCCGCGCCGTCCTGTCCGCCGCCCGCGAGCTGGCCGACGAGGCCGGTCGCGGCAACGTCATCGCGGTCTTCCAGCCGCACCTGTACTCGCGGACGGAGAACTTCGCCGCGGAGTTCGCCGACGCGCTGTCCACGGCCGACCGCGTCGTCGTCCTCGACGTCTACGGCGCCCGCGAGGAGCCGCGCCCGGGCGTCGACGGCAACCTCATCGCGTCCCGGGTGACGTGCCCCGTCATCTACGAGCCGCACTTCACCACCGTCCCGGAGCGCGTGCGAGAGCTCGCCGGCCCGGACGACGTCATCCTCACCATCGGCGCGGGCTCCGTGACCATGCTCGCCGACGAGATCCTCGGGGAGCTGCAGTGAGCCCCCGCCGCCCGTACCGGCCGGGGCGGCGCCGCCGTGCCCGCCGCGCGCTGGCATGGGTCGGCGGGATCCTCGCGGCCGTCCTCGTCCTCGCCGCGGTCGGATGGGCCGTCCTGCGGTTCACCTCCGTCGTGGCGGTGGAGGAGATCCACGTCGATGGCGCCATGAACGCGTCCGCGGAGGAGATCGCCGGGGCCACCGGCGTGCACCTCGGCGACAACCTCATGGCCCTGGACACCAACGAGGTGGCGCTGAACGTCGCCGAGGTGCCGTGGGTCAGCAAGGTCACCGTCGACCGTTCCTTCCCCCACGCCGTCGACGTCACGGTCGAGGAGCACCATCCGGTGTTTTTCCTC
>JAEWGK010000240.1 GCA_023388385.1 Actinomycetes bacterium
CGCCCCCACTCCTCCGGGCCGAGCGACTCCAGCGCACCCCCGTGGACGCGCACCCCGGCGACGCCGGCGGCGGCCGCGGCGCGCGCCAGCTCCCGGATGTGGTCCGGGGGCAGCGCCGGGTCCAGGACGGCGGCATCCAGCTGATCGGGGCGGGGCATGTCAGGGGCCATGTCGTCCCAGCGTAGCGGGGCGCTATCATTCCTGGAATGACCGTCTCGCCGTTGGCCGAACCCGCCCGCACGCCGCAGGAGCGGCAGTACATCCTGACCCTCGGCTGCCCGGACACCACGGGCATCGTCGCCCACCTGTCTGGCTTCCTGTCGGACATCGGGGCGTGGATCACGGAGGCCCACTTCTTCTCCGATCCGGAATCCGGCTGGTTCTTCACCCGCCAGGCCGTCCGCGCCGACGCGCTGGACATGTCGCTGGAGGAGCTCGAGAAGGCGTTCGCGGAGATCGTCGGCGCGCTCGGCGAGCAGGCGACGTGGCGCATCACGGACACCGCGGTGCCGAAGAAGGCCGTCATCCTCGTGTCCAAGGAGGGCCACTGCCTGCAGGACCTGCTCGGTCGCGTCGCGCAGAACGACTACCCGATGGAGGTGTGCGCCGTCGTCGGCAATCACCGCGATCTGGAGCCGCTGGCGCTTGCCCACGGCGTGCCGTTCCACCACGTGCCGTTCCCGAAGGATGCCGTCGGCAAGCGCCGCGCCTTCGACGAGGTCGCGGAGATCGTCGACGCCCACGACCCGGATGCCGTCGTCCTCGCGCGCTTCATGCAGATCCTGCCGCCGGATCTGTGCGAGACGTGGGCCGGCCGCGCCATCAACATCCACCACAGCTTCCTGCCGTCGTTCATGGGCGCGCGCCCGTACCACCAGGCGCATCGCCGCGGCGTGAAGCTCATCGGCGCGACGTGCCACTATGCCACGCAGGACCTCGACGACGGCCCGATCATCGAGCAGGACGTCATCCGCGTCTCCCACAAGGACACCCCGCGCGACATGCAGCGCGAGGGCCGCGACGCGGAGAAGCAGGTCCTCGCCCGTGGCCTGCGCTGGCACCTGGAGGACCGGGTGCAGGTCTACGGAAACCGCACCGTCGTCTTCGACTGACGCATGCGGGGCGTTGCGACGCCCGCATGCGCGATGCGGCCCCGGTCACCCTCGCGGGTGGCCGGGGCCGTGTCGGCGCGCCGGGACGGCTACCAGCCTCCCTGCGCGTTGTCCAGGATGTCCCGGATCTGGGGCCGCACGTCCAGCCAGTACACGCCGGTCATGACGAGCCCGGCGATCATCGGGATGCCGAGCATCATCCAGCTCAGCGGCGGGATGAGCAGGAACAGCGCGGAGGCGCCGAGCATCGCCGCCCACGTGCCGCGGGGACGGCGGTCGGCGGCGTCGAAGGCGTCGGGGCGCGTCATCAGGACGAGGACCAGGCCGATGAGGGCCATGATGCCGACGAGCATCGGCAGGCCCCACTGGAACACGAGGTCGATGATGGTGGCGGTGTCCCGCCAGAGGTTCCCGGTGATGAGGCTCGGAATCATGGGCGGCATGGCTGGTCGTGGGCCCCTTCCTCCGCCTGGCGGGCGGCTACTGCGCGCCTCCGTCGGTGGGGCGCTCGTCCTCCTCGGACTCTACGGCATCGGCGTCCGCGCCCGCCGGGCGGGGCGTGACGGTGTCGTCGGCCGGCTCTGCGTCGGTGGAGGGGGCCGGGCGATCGCCGCGCAGCGCGCCGAGCAGGGACTCGGTGACGTCGGCGGCCTGGCGCAGCAGCGCCTGTGCGTTGCCCTGGACGGCGGCGCGGGCGGCCTCGGCGTCGGCCTCCGCGCGGCGGCGCAGATCGTCGCCGGCCTCGCGCAGGCGGTCGGCGACCTCGCCGACGCGCTCGGCCCCCGGGATGAGGTCGGCGCCCGGGAAGATCGGGCGGCGGGCCGGGCCCTCGCCGCCGTCGACGACCTCGCCGTCGACGACCTCGGCATCGGCCCCGGCCTCGTGCGCGCCGCGGGCGCCGGAGCGGACGTCGCCGACCACGCGCTCGCCGCGGGCGGCCAACTCGGAGTAGAGGGCGGAGGCGGCCTCCAGGTAGCCGTCGGCGAGCGTGCGCAGCTGGTCCGGCTGGAGCTGGCCGAGGCCGCGCTCGATGCCGTCGGGCAGGCCGCGGGAGGCGCCGAAGGCTCGGTCGCCGCCGGCCTGGGCCTTCTGCAGGGCTGCGTTGAACGCCTCCTGGGCCGCATCGACGGCACGGAGGAACGCCTCGCGGGATTGGTCGGCGGCCTGGCCACCGAACTGCCTCGCCTTTTCGCGGGAGCGCTCGGAGCGGGAGCGCTCCTCCTCGCGCACGCGCTCGCCGATCTCGCCGAGCATCTCGACGGTCTTCGCCCCGGCACCGATCCACGCGTAGAACGGGGTCGTCACCAGGTCCATGAGGGAGCGGTCGCGGCGCGGCTCGCCCGCGTCGCCCGCGTTGGTGGTGTCGTTGGCCTGATCGGTCATGACGGGTTCGCGCCTCCTCGGCTGATGGGTATTCGTAGCCCTCAACCTACCGCGACCGGGCGCCGCGCGTCAGCCCCCGAACAGGGCGGCCGAGATCGTGTAGATCAGCAGGCCCGCCAGGGCGCCGACGACGGTGCCGTTGACCCGGATGAACTGGAGATCGCGGCCGACCATGAGCTCGATCTTCCTCGACGCCTCGTCGGCGTCCCAGCGCTCGACCGTTTCCGAGATGATGGACGTGATCTCGCCGGCGTAGTTGACGGCGAGGAACCGTGCGGCGCCCTCGATGCGGTGGTCGATGCGCTCGCGCAGTTCCGCGTCCCCCCGCAGCCGTTCGCCGTAGTCGCGGGCGGTCTCCGCGAGCTTGCGGCGCAGCAGTGACTCCCGATCCCGCGCCGCCTCGACGAGCGTCGACGACGTCGCCTCCCAGATGCGCGCCGGGGCCGCAAGGACCGGCCCGGAGCCGAGGACGTCGGCCTTCAGCTCCTCGACCTTCGCCATCGTCGACGGGTCGTGCTGCAGGTCGTCGGCGAGCCGGGCGATGCCCCGGCGGATGGCCTCGCGGGCCTCGTGGTGCGGGTCGGCCTGGACATGCCACGTCCAGTCCACGAGCTCCCGGTGGACGCGCTCGCCGATGAGATCGCGGACGAACGAGGGTGCCCACGACGGGCTGCGTTCGCCGACGAGGCGATCGATGAAATCCTGGGAGCCGAGCGACTTGCGGTGCGCCCACTCCGCGAGTTGCTGGACGACCGGCTCCGTGCGCCCTTCCTCGATGAGCTGCTCCAGGACGCGGCCGACGGGCGGGCCCCACTCCGGCTCCGCCAGCTTGTCGACGACGGCCGCCCGGATCACGGCCTCGGCGTCCCGGGGGTCGACGGCCTCCAGCGCGTTGGCGGTGAAGCGGCCGACCTCCGCGGAGACGCGCTCCGGCCCCTCGGGCTGGCCGAGCCATTCGCCGATGCGCTCCGGGATGCGCGCCTGCCGGACCTTCTCCACGATGAGCGCGGGGTTGAGGAAGTTGTCGCCGACGAAGTCCGCCAGCGCACCGCCGACCTGATCCTTCTTCCTCCGCACGATGGCGGTGTGCGGGATGGGGATGCCGAGGGGATGGCGGAACAGCGCCGTGACGGCGAACCAGTCCGCCAGCGCGCCGACCATGCCCGCCTCCGAGGCGGCGCGGACGTAGCCCACCCACGCGGCGGGGAGTTGCCCCGCGTCGGCGGCGGTTGCCTCCATCCATCGGCAGAACAGGTAGATGGTGGCGGCGATGAGCAGCAGGACCGTCGCGAAGGCCTTCGCGCGGCGCAGTTCCCCGCGCTTGCGGGCCTCGGTTTCCGGGGACGGGCCGGGAACGGGCAGGGGCTGGCGGACGTGTTCGGGCATGCCCCCATTTA
>JAEWGK010000185.1 GCA_023388385.1 Actinomycetes bacterium
GGCGATGCGCGTGCCGCGCGTGGTTCCGCGCGCGGCGGTGCGGGCGCCGTGCGTGACGACGGCGGTGCGGGACGGGCCGGTGATGGTGTCGGTCATGGTGTCCGTTCCTCCTAGGCTCGGCCGTTCCACGGCACGGCCCAGCGGGCGAGGGCCGCGACGCCGCGGTCGAGGATGATGGCGGCGATGCCGATGACGATGATGCAGGCGATGGTCAGGGCGGTCTGGAGCTGCGTGCCGGACACGTAGGCGAGGCCGCCGATGCCCGGGATGCCGTTGTTGAGCTCGGCCGCGACGACGGTGGTCCAGGCGAAGCCGATGGCGACGCGGATGCCGGTGAGGATCTCGGGCAGGGCCGACGGGATGACGACCCGCCACAGCGTCTGCATCCGGCTGGCGCCGAGGGTGCGGGCGGCGAGGACGCGGTCCTCGGAGACGCCCAGCACGCCCTCGAGGGTCGCGATCGTGATGGGCGGGAAGGCGGCGAGGAACAGCAGCCAGATCTTGGAGACGTCACCGATGCCGAACCACACGATGAGCAGGCCGATGTAGCCCAGCGGCGGGAGGGCGCGCAGGAAGTGCAGGTAGGGCTCGAGCAGGATGCGGGCCCACTTCACGGTGCCCATGAGCAGGCCGAGCATCACGCCGACGATGACGCCGGCGAGGATGCCGATGGCGATGCGCTCCAATGAGACGACCAGGTGCTGCCAGAGGAAGTAGTTCTGCTCGCCGCAGATGACGCGGCCGCCGCCCTCCGGCTCGCGGCAGGAGTTGGCGTCGACGAACGCCCGCCACACGTCGCCGGGCGACGGGACGAACATCGGGTCGACGCTGCCGGACACGGCGATGAGCTGCCAGATGCCCAGGAGGACGAGGAAGAAGACAAGTCCGGCGAGGCGGTACCGGTTGCGGCGCAGGAGGCGGGGCATCACGCGGTCACCTCCGCGGGGACGGCACCCGTGGCGGCCTCGACGGCCTCGTCGCCGATGAGCAGGGCGCGGTCGAGGATCTCCAGGGCGCGGCGGACCTCGTCGTCGGTGACGGTCAGCGGCGGGCACAAGTGGATGCGGTGCATGTTGGGGAAGACCAGCAGGCCGGCGTCGCGGCAGGCGGCGACGATGGCGGCGCTCTCCGGGCCGATGGTGCCGTACGGCGACAGCGGCTCGCGCGTCTCCGGGTTCCGCACCAGGTCGAGGCCGAAGAAGCAGCCGAGGCCGCGGACCTCCCCGACGCAGGGGTGGCGCTCCGCGAGCTCCGCCAGCCCGGGGCCGAGGACCTCCTCGCCGATGCGCCGGGCGTTGTCGACGACGCCCTCGTCCTCCATGAACCCGATGGCGGCGACCGCGGCGGCGGAGGCCAGTGGATGGCCGGAGTACGTCAGGCCGCCCGGGTAGGGCTTCTCCGCGAACGTCTCCACGATGCGGTCATGGACACCGACGCCTCCCATCGGGACGTAGCCGGAGGTCACGCCCTTGGCGAAGGTGACCAGGTCGGGGACGACGTCGTAATGCTCGAACGCGAACCAGGAGCCGGTGCGGCCGAAGCCGGCCATGACCTCGTCGAGGATCATGACAATGCCGTACCGGTCGCACAGCTCGCGCACGCCGGCGAGGTAGCCGGGCGGCGGCGGCATGATGCCGGCGGTGCCGGGGATGGTCTCCATGATGAAGGCGGCGATGGTGGACGGGCCCTCGAAGACGATGAGGTCCTCGAGCGCCGCCAGCGCCCGCTCGCACTCCTCCGCCTCCGTCGTGGCGTTGTACGCGGAGCGGTAGAGGAATGGCCCGAAGAAGTGGACGTTGCCGCCGACACCGTAGTCGTTGGCGAAGCGGCGGGGGTCGCCGGACGTCGTCATGGCCTGCTGGGTGGCGCCGTGGTAGCCGCGGTAGGCGGACAGCACCTTGTAGCGGCCGGTGTGCAGGCGCGCCATGCGGATGGCGTGCTCGACGGCGTCGGCGCCGCCGTTGGTGAAGAACACCTTGTTCATGCCCTCCGGGAGGTGCTTCGCGACGAGCCGGGCGGCCTCCGAGCGCGATGCCACGGCCATGGCGGGCTGGATGGTCGCCAGACGGCCGGCCTCCTCCGCGATGGCGGCGGCCACGCGCGGATTGCCGTGGCCGACGTTGACGTAGACGAGCTGGCTGCCGAAGTCGAGGTAGTCGCGGCCCTCGGAGTCCGTGACGACGGTGCCCTTCGCGCCCTCGACGACCATCGGGTCCAGGCCGGTCTGCTTGGACCAGGGGCGGAAGACGTGCGCCGCGTCGTGGTCGTATGTCGCGCGGGCGGCGGGTGAGGTCGGTGCCGGCATCGTGGGCCTCCATCGGGTCGGTGACGTGGACCCGTTCACCGTCCCCCATCCCGAACCGCGGGAAAACGCCCAGGGGACCGCACGATCCGGGGTCCAGGCGTTACCCGCCCGTCACGGCGGCGGCCCGTGGGGGATCTCCACCGAAACACGGGGGCCCGCGCGCCCCGCCCGGGTTTCGGGGCGGTTACCGGCCGTGCCGCCCGGCGCCGTGGGCATGGCGCACGTCACAACCGGACCGTTTATCACGCTTTCATAACGTCGTCCGCCTCCGGCGCCGTCGGCAGCCGGCACCTCCTGCGGGCCGCCACGCTTTCCCGGCCGCCCCCTACACGCTCGTCTGATCGATCGGCGTGACCTGCAGGTTGTCGATGTTGACGTGCGCGGGCCGCGTCGCCACGAACACGATGATCTCCGCGATGTCGGAGGCCGTGAGATTCTCCTTGCCGGCGTAGACCGCGTCGGCCTTCTCTGCGTCGCCGTCGAAGCGGACCAGGGAGAAGTCGGTCTTCACGCGGCCCGGGTCGATTTCGCTGACGCGGACGCCGTCGCCCGCAATCTCCTTGCGCAGCACCTCCGTGAGGGAACGTTCCCCATGCTTCGCCGCGTTGTAGCCGGCGCCGCCGACGTAGTTGTAGCGGCCGGCGACGGAGCCGACGGTGATGACCGCGCCGCGGCCGCGCTTCAGCGCCGGCAGCAGGGCGCGGGTGACGCGCAGCGTGCCCAGCACGTTGACCTCGTACATCCAGCGCCACTTCTCCTCGACGGCGTCCTCGACGCTCTCGAGGCCCCACGCGCCGCCGGCGTTGTTCACCAGCACCGCCAGCGGTGCGCCGCCGACCTCGGCGGCCAGCGCGTCGGCCGACTCCTGCGACGTCACGTCGAGTTCCACGACGCGCGCGTCGCCGCCGGCGTCGCGGATACCGGCCGCGACCGCCTCCAGCTTGTCGGTTCGCCGAGCCGCCGCGATCACCTCGAATCCGGCCTCCGCCAGGGCGGCGGCGGTGGCGGCGCCGATGCCGGAGGAGGCGCCGGTGACGACTGCGATGGGCTTGCTCATGGGATGACTCCGTCCGTCGGGTGCGTTTTCGGGTGCGTGGTCCCTTGTCTACCCCGCGCCCCGGCGGCCCGCACGGGCCCTCCCCTCCCCCGGCCCCGGCACGGCGCGGCCGCCGGACTCGGGATCAGCGCCGCGCGAGGGTGGCGTAGCCCAGCTGCTGGGTGGACACGTGCGTCGGCCAGTTCGCGCGCGTCCACTCCGGCATGTCGCGGGCGGCCTGCTCCGCGGCCAGCTGGTTGCCGTGCAGCTCGAACTGCAGGTCGCGGCGGCGCTCCAGGACCTCGTCGGAGTCGGCGCCGGCCACTCGGGCCTCCGCCAGCTCGTCGACCGCGCGGTGGACGCGCGACTCGGTGAGCTTCAGCACCTCCGCGCTGCCGCGGCGAAGCACCAGCCACAGCGCGGCGAGGGCGCAGCCGACGCCGACGACGATCTCCAGGATGCGGGCCATGACCACGTCGCCGAGCGGCAGATCCAGGGCCCCGCCCATGAGCAGCGCCAGCGGCGTCGTCGCGGACACCGCGATGGCGTAGTTGCGCACGATGGTGAGCTCCGCCGTGAACGTCAGGGCGGCGAGCACGACGAGCAGCGCCAGCGGCGAATCGACGAACAGGTGGATGAGCGCGAACGCCAGCACGCCCGCCAGGGAGCCGAGGAAGCGGTGCAGCGCCCGCACGGACCCCGCCGTCCGGTCAGGCCCGCGCTGCAGGACCAGCACCGCCGTGATGACCGCCCAGTCCGGCCGGTCCAGCCCCACCGCCACGGAGAGCACGCCCGCCGCCAGCGCCGCGACACCGACACGCGTCGCCGTCAGCCCCGCGTGCGAGCGGAAGCCCGCCGACCGGCGGATGCGGTACCACCACGACGGCCGCGCCAGCGGCGGGCGGTTCGTGTGCGGGCGGGCGGTGTCGGCCTGCGCGGCGTCGGCGATGTCGTCGTCACGCGACCCCGCCGCCCCCGCGGCGACCGCGACGTACATGCGGCCGCGCAACTGGAGCGCCTTCTCCGCCAGCTGTCGGCGCGGGCCGTCCAGGATGCGGCCCCCGCGCACCGCGTGGGCGTCATGCAGCGCGTGCCACGCCGCCTGCATCGCGCCGGCGGCGCGGTTGCGGGCGGCGCCGTCCATCGGGTTCGCCTCGTAGGCCTCGACCGCCTTCTCCGCCGACGCCACCGCAATGCGCTCCGGGGCGAACCTGTCGACGAGCACCCCCGACATGCTGACCAGCCACGCCCACAACGCGCCGAGCAGGATCCAGCCGCCGACCTCCAGCGGCGTCGTGCCCGTGCGGCCGGTCAGCGTGACCGCGCCGAAGGTCATGACGAAGAAGAACGGGCCCGGCGGCGGCAGGCGCAGGGCCGTCGACCCGTACACCATCACCATTCCCACCAGCGACGACAGCACCGCCGTGATGAGCAGCGGCCACTGCGCCCCACCTGTGGCGTCCACGAGCCCGTAGACCACGTGGCCCGTCAGCGAGCCCAGGAACGCCAGGCCCGTGAGCAGCAGCACCGCCCAGCCCAGGACGCCGGCACGCGCCCGGTACGCGTGACCGTCGCCGTAGAGCACGACGCAGAAGCCGCCGGCGACCAGCAGCATGCCGTCCTCGTGGCCCAGGTTCAGCGTCAGCAGCGCGGGGACGAACAGCGAGATCGCCGCCCGCAGCCCCACCGGCCACCGCTTCCCCGGGAAATGCGTGTCCAGCAGGAGGCGGCGCACCGACGGCGGGGGCGGCGGCGCCGGATGCGCGAAATCGGATGCGGCGTGCGGGGCCATGGGCTGGGGTTCCTCCTCCTGTTCCTGATCGTGCGGGCGGCGCGGGCGGGC
>JAEWGK010000189.1 GCA_023388385.1 Actinomycetes bacterium
CTCGCGTGCTCCCGCACACGCGCTGCGCGGCGCTGCCGCGTGCGGCCGCCGCTCCCCCGCGCACGCCACGGGGTCGATGTCGGACGGTCGATTATCGTAGGCGGCACGCATGAGCCGGCATCCCGTCGGCGGACGGAAGGAGCCAGCAGTGAGCGACGATCGCATCCCCAGGGACCCCGCGGACGCCCCCGCACCCACCGATACGGGCCCCGTCCACGCGGAGTCCCACGCGGGCCGCGACACCCCCGCGACGCAGGAGAGCCGCCGGGGCCGCGGGCGCTTCATCGCGCTCATGGTCGCCGCGGTCGTGATCATCGCCGCGCTCGCGTGGTTCCTCGTCTCCCGCATCGGTGGGGAGACGGAGCCGCCGACGGCGCAGCTGCTGCATGACAGGCTCGGCGAGCCCGCGAAGGCGTCGTTCAACGAGGGCGCGTGCATGGACAACGACGAGAAGCTCTACGGGGTGTACGAGGACGCCGGGGCGCTGCCCGCCGTCGACTGCGTGCTCATCGACGGCCCCTTCGCCGAGGGTGACATCGGAGTCCTGGTGACGTTGTGGACCGACCGCGGCGCCATCGACGCGGTCGCCGACGGGGGCGACGGCTTCGTCGACATGGACGGCGCCGACGGCCACGACCTCTCCTACCACGAGCCGCAGGACGTGATGTACGACGTTCAGGGCGACGTCGTCATGCGCTACCAGGGATTCAAGGACATCGACGAGGCCCGCGGGTTCGCCTCCCAGGCCGGCCTGTCCTGACCCGGCGGACTTCGCCGGCGCCCCCGGCGTCCGGGGACAGGGCGTCCCGGTCAGTCGGGCCTTTCGGCGTCGCCGCGGCCGGGGCCCGGGGAGCCGTCGGTGTCCTCCTCGGCGGCTTTCGCCTCGGCACGGGCCTTCTCGATGTCCGGCGGCAGGTCGACGTCGCGGTCGACGTCGACGTCGTCGTCGGCGTCGAGCTCCTCCAGCACGTCCTCGTGCATGATCACTCGGAGCTCGGCCTCGTCGATGTTGGACTCCGTGATCTCCTTCTTCAGCTGCGCGGCGTGCTTGCGGGTGTAGCGGCGGCGCGGGTCGAGCTTGCGCGACAGCAGGTCGCGGATGCGGGCGCGGCGGCTGGACTCCTCCGTGATGACGACGCGGCCGCGGAACCACGCGATGAACATCACGGCGATGAGGATGATGCCGATGTAGCCGGAGATCGGGTACACGATGCCGACCAGCGTCGTGAACGGGATGAAGCTGAAGCAGAAGCCGACGAGCACGCCGATGACGTAGACCTTGCGGAAGTTCTCCGGCTTGTTGCGGGTGATGCGCTTGGCCATCGAGTAGAACATGCCGACTGCGGTGTTGAAGATCATGCCGAACACGACGATGCCCATGAGGTTGCCGAGCATCGGGTTCACCTGCGTGACGATGGACAGCAGGGGCATGTCGTCGGCGTAGACCTCGTCGACGCGCAGGTACAGGGCGAATACGAGCAGGACGACGAGCACCGCCCACACCGTGCCGCCCATGAGGCCGCCGAGCGCCGCCGCGCGCGGCATGAGGTTCGCGCCGCCGATGACGATGGCCATGGAGATGCCGACCATGAGGGTCATGCCGACGTAGTTGAGCGAGGAGATCCACCAGTTCGGCAGGTTCGTCGCCACCTGCGCCGACGCCTGCTCCAGCGCGGCGTGATCCGGGGTCGTCGTGACCAGGACGTAGATGCCGCCGCCGACGAGGAAGATCATGATGAACGGCGTGATGGCGCCGATGACCTTGCTCACCGCGTCGACATCGAGGAAGCCCGTCGCCAGCACGAGCACCAGCATGATGACCATGCCGACGAGCGTCGGCAACCCGAACTGCTGATTCAGGTTCGAGCCGGCGCCGGAGAGCATGACGAAGCCCGTCGAGAAGCACGTGCACAGCACCGCGAAGTCAAGCAGCTTCGACGTCAGCGGCAGGGCCATCCGGTCGAAGACGACGAGGTGCTCCTTGGCTCGCAGGTAGCTGCCGTACGCGAGCGTGATGGCGCCGGCCGCCATCATGATGACGCCGGCGATGATCGCGCCGAGGCGGCCGATGCCGCCGAACGCGATGAAGTACTGCAGCATCTCCTGGCCGGAGGCGAAGCCCGCGCCGACGACGACGCCGACGAAGGACATGGCGATGGGGATTGCCCGTTTGAACACGAGGGTTTCCTTCGGTTGTTGTCCGGTTGTTCTCCTCCGCGGGCCCCGTATGCGACGGTCGCGGCCCGGGTTCGGTGCGATGCGGTGGCCGGACCTAGCCGAACAGTGCGGAGGCCGTCCTGTAGCGGCCCTCCGGGACAGTCTTCAGCTGGCCGACCGCGTCCGCGAAGGAGATGCGGGTGATGGACGGGCCCTGCAGCGCGACGACGGTGCCGAAGTGGCCCTCGTGGACGCAGCGGGTGGCGTGGACGCCGTAGCGGGTGGCCAGCACACGGTCGTAGGCGGTCGGGGTGCCGCCGCGCTGGATGTGGCCGAGGACCGTGGTGCGGACGTCGTAGCCGGTGCGGCGCTTGATCTCGTCGCCGATGACCTGGCCGATGCCGTTGAAGGTCTGGTGGCCGAATTGGTCGACGCCGCCCTCGCGGTAGTCCATCGTGCCCTCCTTGGGCGTGGCGCCCTCGGCGACGACGATGATGCCGTACTTCTCGCCCATCTGGAACCGGCGCTCCATGGACTTGCAGATCTGCTCGATGTCGAACGGCTGCTCCGGGATGACGATGTGGTGGGCGCCGCCCGCCATGCCGGCGTGCAGCGCGATCCAGCCGACGTGGCGGCCCATGACCTCGACGATCATGACACGCTGGTGCGACTCCGCCGTGGTGTGCAGGCGGTCGACGGCGTCGGTGGCGACGGCGACGGCGGTGTCGAAGCCGAAGGTGTAGTCGGTGCCGTTGACGTCGTTGTCGATGGTCTTCGGAACGCCGACCACCGGCACGCCGTTGTCCGACAGCCACTTGCCGGCTTTGAGCGTGCCCTCGCCGCCGATGGGGATGAGCGCGTCGACGCCGGCGTCCGCCAGGTTCTCCTTGATGACCTCCAGCTTGGACATCAGGATGTCCGGGTGCAGGCGGCCCGTGCCCAGCATCGTGCCGCCGCGCAGCAGCATGCGGTCGATGTTCTCGTCGTCGTAGAGCTGGACCCTGCGGTCCTCGATGAGGCCGACCCAGCCGTCCTCGTAGCCGAGGACGGTTGAACCGTACTGGGAGGACGCGGTGCGGACGATCGCACGGATGACGGCGTTCAGGCCGGGGCAGTCGCCACCGGAGGTCAGGGTCGCAATACGCATGGATACGAGAGTAGTAAAGGCCGCGCGGGACCGCCCGTCGGGCGTCGCCCGGCGGGTCAGGCCGCGCCGGAGTCCTCCGGCCTATGCAGGCCCCGGCCCACGGCGAAGCCGCCGACCAGGACCACCGCGTAGGCCAGCAGCGCCCAGCCGAACACGGCCCCTCCCCCACCGGCGGTGGCGCCTACCTGCAGGAACGCCGCAGTCGTCGCGGAGCCGAGGACCGCGCCGGCCTGCCGGGAGGCGTTGTACACTCCCGAACCCGCGCCGGTGAGGCGGTGCGGCACGGACATCATGGTGATGGTGGAGTTAGCCGACCAGAAGAAGCAGTGGCCGACGCCCATGAGGACGGACGCGACGGGAATGGCCCACACCGGCATCTCAGGGCGCATGACGGCGAACATGGCGACGTGACCGGCGAACATCGCGCCGAAGCCGATGCCGTTCATGGTCCGCGGGTGCAGGCGCCCGATGAGCGTGCCCACCCACGGCGACATGAAGCCGGACACGGCGGCCATCGGGGCGATCATGAGCCCGGCCACGAACGCGTCGCGGCGCTCGACCTGCTGCAGGTACAGCATGATCGGCACGGCGTTGGCGGCGGTGACGAAGCCCATGACCGCCACGGACCCGGCGCCGCGGCTGAAGTTCGGGGAACCGAACAGCCCCAGCGGGACGAGCGCCTCCACCCCGCGGTCCGGGGCGGTCGCCTGCAGGCGGACGAACAGCGCGCCGAACGCGACGCCGAGGATGATGAGGCCCCACGTCCACGGGGCCCAGCCTGCGGGCTCGCCCTGCTGCACGCCGACGACGATGCACGACATCGCCAGGATGGACGTGATGATGCCCGGCACGTCGAAGCTCCGCGACGTCGCCGGCAGGTCCGGGATGAACCGCAGCGCGAGCACGAGGCACACGAGGCCGACGGGCACGTTGACCCAGAAGATCCACTGCCAGCCGCCGGCCGAGGTGAGGAACCCGCCGAGGATCGGCCCGGAGAGCGTCGCCAGGCCGGCGGTGCCGCCCCACCAGCCCATCGCCGCTCCGCGGCGCTCCGGCGGGAAGACGCGGGTGATGATGGAGAGCGTCTGCGGGCCGATCATCGACGCCCCCAGGCCCTGCACGAACCGCGCCACGACGAGCGCGTGGATAGTCGGAGACAGCGCGCACGCCGCCGACGCCGCCGTGAACGTGGCGACGCCGGCCAGGAAGATGCGGTTCTGCCCGAACTGGTCGCCCAGCCGACCGGTGACCAGCAGCGGGACGGCGTAGCCCAGCAGGTAGGCGCTGGTGACCCAGATGACGGCGGCGTAGCCGGTTCCGAACTCCCCCATGATGTCGGGTGTCGCGACGGCCACTATCGATTGATCGAGCAGGTTCATGAAGAACGCCATGAGCACCGGCACGAGGGCGAGCCAGGCCTGCCGCGCCGGCGGGTAGCCGGGGGCGTCGTCGCGGTCGGGGGTCGCGGTCTGCTCGGAGGTCACCGGGACAGGATACGGACGCCGCATCCACGCCGTGCAATCGACCTGCCCCGGAAAAACGCATATCACGGCCCTTATGCGAGCCGCCCCGAATAGGTGCGCCGGTCCACGCGCACGACCTTTGCGTGACGGCGCCGGGGCCGCGGTATCCGCGCTACGCGATGGCGCCGCGGAGCTTCTCGTAGGCCGCGCCGACCTTGTACAGGCGGTCGTCGCCGTGGCGCGGCGCCATGATCTGCAGGCCGGTCGGCAGGCCGGTGTCCTCCGCGATGCCGGAGGGCACGGACATGCCGCACATGCCGGCGAGGTTCAGCGGCAGGGTGCACAGGTCGAACATGTACATGCTCAGCGGGTCGTCGACCTTCTCGCCCAGCTTGAAGGCCGTGGTCGGCGTCGTCGGGGAGATGAGCACGTCGACCTGCTCGAAGGCGCGGTCGAAGTCCTGCTGGATGAGCGTGCGGACGCGCTGCGCCTGCAGGTAGTACGCGTCGTAGTAGCCGACGGACAGGGCGTAGGTGCCGATGATGATGCGGCGCTTCACCTCGTCGCCGAAGCCGGCGGCGCGCGTGGCGGCCATGACCTGCTCCGCGGAGTGGTGGCCGTCGTCGCCGACGCGCCGGCCGTAGCGCATGCCGTCGAAGCGGGCGAGGTTCGAGCTGACCTCGCACGGAAGGATGAGGTAGTACGCCGACAGGGCGTGGTCGAAGTTCGGGCAGTCGACCTCGACGACCTCGGCGCCCGCGGCCTTCAGCTGCTCGACGGCGGCGTGGAAGCTGGACAGGACGCCGGCCTGGTAGCCCTCCTCACGGTCGAACTGCTTGACGACGCCGACCTTGACTCCCGTCAGGTCGCCCGAGGCGCCCTCGCGGGCGGCGGCGACGACGTCCGCGATGGGCTGCTCCGTGGACGTCGAGTCGTTCTCGTCGTGGCCGGCGATGACGGCGTGCAGCAGCGCGGTGTCCAGGACCGTGCGGGCCGTCGGGCCGCCCTGGTCCAGGGAGGACGCGCAGGCGACGAGGCCGTGGCGGGAGACGGTGCCGTAAGTCGGCTTCACGCCGACCATCGCCGTCAGGGCCGCGGGCTGGCGGATGGAGCCGCCGGTGTCGGTGCCGATGGCCAGCGGGGCCATCGCCGAGGCCAGGGCCGCGGAGGAGCCGCCACCGGAGCCGCCCGGGGTGCGCTCCAGATCCCACGGGTTGCGCGTCGGGCCGTAGGCCGAGTTCTCCGTGGAGGAGCCCATCGCGAACTCGTCCATGTTGGTCTTGCCCAGGATCGGGATGCCCGCCTCGCGGAGCTTGCGCACGACGGTGGCGTCGTAGGGGCTCATGTAGCCCTCGAGCATCTTCGAGGCGCAGGTGGTCGGGGCATCGACCGTGGTGAAGACGTCCTTCAGGGCCAGCGGCACGCCGGCCAGCGGGGACGCCGGGGCCTCGCCCGCGTCGAGCGCATCGTCGACGGCCTTCGCGGCGGCCAGCGCCTCGTCGGCGCCGACGTGCAGGAACGCGTGGATGTCGCCGTCCACCGCCGCGATGCGGTCGAGGAACGCCTGCGTAACCTCGACGGAGGTCAGCTCGCGCGAGTGGATCTTCTCCGCCAGCTCCACGGCCGTCAGGCCCAGGATCGCATCGCCTGCGACGGCGGTGTACAGGTTCGCGTTGTCCGTCATGTCCTACTCCTCCTCGCCCAGGATCTGCGGGACCTCGAAGCGCTGGCGATCGACCGACGGCGCCTGGTCCAGGGCCTGCTCGGCGGTCAGCGTCGGGCGGACCTCGTCCTCCCGCATGACGCCGGCGATGGAGGACGGGTGGCTCATCGGCTCGACGTCCGCCGCGGCGACCTCCTGCACCTGCTGGACGTGGGAGATGATGCCGTCGATCTGGACGGCGAACTCGTCGAGTTCGGCGTCCGACAGGGCGAGGCGGGACAGTCGTGCGAGGTGGGCGACCTCGTCACGCGAGATGGCGGTCACGCGGTGGACCCCTTTCCGTCGTCGGTGGGTGTTCGTTCGGTATGCCGGGTCCAGGGTAGTCGCCCGCCCGGCGCGACGCGCCCCCGCCCCGCGGACCCGGCGCGGCGCGGGCCCGGCACGGGTGGCCCGGGGCCCGTAACGGAGCGCAAAGTGACGCCCATCACCGGCCGCGGGTGCCCCATCGGGTACCGTTGGCGCGTCCGACCGCAACGAACCGACACGAGGAACGGCAGGGAATCCGCCATGTCCTACCTGATCCGAGTCCAGCTGCCCGATGTCCCGGGGTCCCTGGGCTATCTCGCGGCCGCCCTCGGCGAAGTGGACGGCGACATCCGCAGCGTCGACGTCGTCCAGCACACGGAGGACGGCGACACCGTCATCGACGACATCGTCGTGGAGCTGCCCACCGGCCGTCTGCCCGACACCCTCATCACCGCGGCGCAGACGCTTGACGACGTCCACGTCGACTCGCTGCGCCCCTTCTCCGGCTCCGTCGACCGCCGCGGCCAAATCCGCATTCTCGCGGAGCTGGCACGCCACCGCCGGAACCCGGAGCATGCGCTCGAGTCCATAGTCGACGGCCTGCCGCGCACGATGACCGCAGGCTGGGCGCTCATCCTGCAGCACGGCGCCGGGGGCACGTCCCGCCTGCTGGCCTCCCCCGCCGCGCCGGAGGACGACGGCCGCACCCTCGAGGAGCCGCCCGTCGAGTCCGCCCGCCACCTCGACCCCGAGGTCGAGGACTGGATCCCCGCCTCCTGGGCCCTCATGGACGCCTCCCTGGCCGGCGCGCCGATGGGCGAGGGCTTCACCCTCATCCTCGGCCGCCCCGGCGGCCCCGACTTCCTGCCCAGCGAGGTCGAGCACCTGGGCCACATCGGCGCCATCGTCGGCGCCATGCTCCCGGAGTAGCCGCCCGGCCCCGCCCGCCCCGCCCCGGCGGCGGCGCGGCCC
>JAEWGK010000052.1 GCA_023388385.1 Actinomycetes bacterium
CCAACACCCCTCAGGTTGCCGTCAACGACATCGGCACCGCTGAGGATTTCCTCGCCGCCGTTGACCAGACCATCAAGTACTTCAACGATGGCGACATCGTCGAGGGCACCGTCGTCAAGGTTGACCGCGACGAGGTCCTTCTCGACATCGGCTACAAGACCGAGGGCGTCATCCCCTCCCGCGAGCTGTCCATCAAGCACGATGTCGACCCCGACGAGGTGGTCGAAGTTGGTGACGAGATCGACGCCCTGGTCCTCACCAAGGAGGACAAGGAAGGCCGCCTGATCCTGTCTAAGAAGCGCGCGCAGTACGAGCGCGCCTGGGGCACCATCGAGGATCTCAAGGAGAAGGACGAGCCGGTCACCGGCACCGTCATCGAGGTCGTCAAGGGCGGCCTGATTCTGGACATCGGCCTGCGCGGCTTCCTGCCGGCCTCCCTCGTCGAGATGCGCCGCGTCCGCGACCTCCAGCCGTACATCGGCCAGGAGCTCGAGGCCAAGATCATCGAGCTGGACAAGAACCGCAACAATGTGGTCCTGTCCCGCCGCGCGTGGCTCGAGCAGACTCAGTCCGAGGTTCGCTCCGAGTTCCTGCACCAGCTGCAGAAGGGCCAGGTCCGCAAGGGCGTCGTGTCCTCCATCGTCAACTTCGGCGCCTTCGTCGATCTCGGCGGTGTCGACGGCCTGGTTCACGTCTCCGAGCTGTCCTGGAAGCACATCGATCACCCGTCCGAGGTCGTCCAGGTCGGCGACGAGGTCACCGTCGAGGTTCTCGAGGTCGACCTCAACCGCGAGCGCGTCTCCCTGTCGCTGAAGGCGACCCAGGAGGATCCGTGGCGCGTCTTCGCCCGCACGCACGCCATCGGCCAGATCGTCCCGGGCAAGGTCACCAAGCTCGTCCCGTTCGGCGCGTTCGTCCGCGTCGAGGAGGGCATCGAGGGCCTGGTCCACATCTCCGAGCTGGCCGAGCGCCACGTCGACGTCCCGGACCAGATCGTCACGGTCGGCGAGGAGCTCATGGTCCAGGTCATCGACGTCGACCTGGAGCGCCGCCGCATTTCCCTGTCCCTCAAGCAGGCCGACGAGAACTTCACCGAGGAGTTCGATCCGTCGAAGTACGGCATGGCCGACTCCTACGACGACAAGGGCAACTACATCTTCCCGGAGGGCTTCGACCCGGAGACCAACGAGTGGATCGAGGGCTACGAGACCCAGCGCGCCGAGTGGGAGGCCCGCTACGCGGATGCGGAGCGCCACCACCAGGCCCACGCCGCCCAGATCGAGCGGCACCGTGCCCAGGCTGCCGAGGCTGCCGCGACGCCGTCCAACTACTCCTCCGAGTCCGCGGACGCCTCGTCGGCCGCGGAGGAGTCCGCCGGTGGCACGCTGGCCTCGGACGAGCAGCTGGCCGCCCTGCGCGCCCGCCTGTCCGGCAACTGAGCCGCACGCCGCATGAGCTGATCCCGCTGGTCCGCTCCTGACGGCGCAGAAGCGCCCCACCGGGTTCTTCCCGGTGGGGCGCTTCGCCGATCCCGCACCGATGTGCGTGACGACGCGGCTCGCAGCCGCCCGGCCGCGCGGGTAAGTCATGTCTGCGGCGGTCCGGTTCAGGCTAGGCTGAGTGCCATGCTCAAGGTGGGACTGACCGGAGGAATGGGCAGTGGCAAGTCGTCGGTGGCGCGCATGCTCGCCGAGCGCGGCGCGGTCATCATCGACGCCGACCGCATCGCCCGCGAGATCGTCGAGCCGGGGCGGCCGGCGCTGGCGGAGCTGGCGGAGGCGTTCGGCGGCGAGGTCCTCAACTCCGACGGAACCCTGAACCGCGCGGAGCTGGCCGCCCGCGCTTTCGTCGACGAGGAGTCCACGGCGAAGCTCAACGCCATCACCCACCCGCGCATCCAGGAGCGCACCCGCGAGCTGTTCGCCGCCGCCCCGGATGATGCGATGGTCGTGCACGACATGCCCCTGCTGCTGGAGACCGGCGGTCACGAGGACTGCGACCTGGTCATGGTCGTCGAGGCTCCGCTGGAGACCCGCGTCACGCGCCTGGCCGGGTCCCGTGGGGTGGACGAGGCCGACGCCCGCCGCCGCATCGCCGCCCAGAGCACCGACGAGGACCGGCGGAAGATCGCCAACATCGTCGTCGACAACTCCGGCACCGAGGAGGATCTCAGGCGCCAGGTTGACCGCATCTGGACGATGGTGCTGTCGACCGCATTGCAGCTCAAGAACTCCTGATCCGCGGGGCCGCCCACCCGGCCGACGACGGCCTCCCGGGCGATGTCGGGGCCCCGCGTAGGCTGGGCGCATGGCCTTCGCAGCTGAGCATCCGGTCCTCGCCCACTCCGAGTTTCGCCCCGTCGGCGACGTCGAGCGCGCCGACGGCACCTTCGAGGTCATCAGCGACTACGAGCCCGCGGGTGACCAGCCGGAGGCGATCAGGGAGCTGTCCGAGCGTCTCAACCGCGGCGAGCGGGAGGTCGTCCTCATGGGCGCCACCGGCACCGGCAAGTCCGCGACGGCGGCCT
>JAEWGK010000105.1 GCA_023388385.1 Actinomycetes bacterium
GACATGATCGACACCGGCGGCACCATCGCCGGCGCCGTCGGCGTGCTGCGCGAGGCGGGCGCCAAGGACGTCATCATCGCCACCACCCACGGCGTGTTCTCCGGCCCGGCCCGCGAGCGACTGTCCAAGTGCGGCGCCAAGGAGGTCATCGCGACCGATACCCTGCCGCAGGACACCGAGGGCTGGGACAACCTGACGGTCCTGCCCATCGCCCCGCTGCTGGCGCAGACCATCCACGAGATCTTCGAGAACGGTTCCGTCACGACCCTTTTCGAAGGCCAGGCGTAGCAGCTCCGGACCCGGGCCCCGGGACCAGGGCTTTCCGGGCCCCGGTTCGTCCGGCCCGATTCCCACCACGGCCCCGCCGCGATTGCGCGACGGGGCCGTCGTCATGCCCGAGATGGCGTCCCGCGCCGCCCGAGTCCCGCCAGATGCATCCCCGGCGAACCCGGCCCCATCCCGACTCATTCCGTCGCCTCCCGCGCCCCGTCCACGGCCCCACCCCCCCCCAGCACGGGGTTAACGCACTTCACCGGGAGGAACGGGTCACGAAACCCCGCCCAGAGCCCCATTTCGTGACCCGTTCCTCCCGCTAAAAGCAGTTAACCCCCCGCCGCGCGCCCGCGAAGCCCCTAAACTCGCCAGCCGCCCGCCCGTTCCACCGGCTACCTGCCGCCCCACTGGACCCGCCCCGCCCGGCCCCGCCCCCGGCATGCCGCGGGCACGCTGGCGCTGCTCGGGCCGGCGTTCGTCGCGGCGGTGGCGTACGTCGACCCCGGCAACGTCGCGGCGAACGTCATGGCCGGCGCCCGCTACGGGTTCCTGCTGGTGTGGGCGCTGGTGGCGGCGAACGCGATGGCGGTCATCGTCCAGTACCAGTCGGCGAAGCTCGGCCTGGTCACGTCGCGCTCGCTGCCGCAGGTCCTCCACGACCGGCTGCCGCGCCGCGGCCGCATCGCCTACTGGGCGCAGGCGGAGATCGTCGCCACCGCCACCGACATCGCGGCGCTCATCGTCGCGCTGAACCTGGTGCTCATCGTGCTGACGGTCACGGGCGCCGGCTGACGGGGGCCGCGCGTGGCCGGCGGGGTCCCCGTCGTCACGCGATTTCGCCTGACGACGCCTACCGGGTATCGTCGACCCGTCATGTCTCGGCGAGGGTGGCCTGCAACGGCCCCGTTATCGACGCGACGCCACATCCCCACGGCACGTGATCGACTCCCGGACACCACCGAAAGCTAGGAGTCAGACAATGGCGAAGCCCAACATCCAGTCCATGGACGCCCAGGTCCGCACCGAGTTCGGCAAAGGCGCCGCGCGCCGCGCCCGCCGCGCCGGCCTCATCCCGGCCGTCATCTACGGCGGCGACCTCGAGGCCCCGCTGCACATCGCGGTCGACCAGCTCGAGTTCAACTCCATCATCCGCCACCACGGCGTCAACTCCATCATCGAGTTCAACCTCGAGGGCGAGAAGCAGCTGTCCATGGTGAAGGCCCTGGACCAGAACGTCCTGACCTTCGAGTTCGATCACGTCGATCTCCTCGCCATCAAGCGCGGCGAGAAGGTCGAGGTCGAGGTCCCGGTCGTCCACGTCGGCGAGCCGGGCCCGGACACCCTGGTCATGCAGGACGCGGACACCATCCTGGTCCTCGCGCCGGTCCTCTCGATCCCGGAGGAGATCGAGGTCTCCGTCGAGGGCCTCGAGCACGGCACCCAGATCACCGCCGGCGAGATCGCCCTGCCGGAGGACATCGAGCTGGCCGACGAGGCCGACCTGCTCATCTTCAACCTGGTCGAGCCGGAGGAGGACCCGGCCGGCGACGTCGACGCGGACATCGAGGGCATGGGCGAGAACGAGCTCCCGGACGAGGAGCCCGAGGAGGAGGGCGAGGAGTAGCCCTCCCCCGCCCCTTCCGCCCCACGGCGGACACCACGGCCCCCGCGGTCCGGAGCGCATCCGGGCGCGGGGGCCGTCGTCATGCGCGGGCCCGCCCCGGCGGTGTGCGACGATGGGGGGCATGAGCGCATCCCCCATCCTCGTCGTGGGCCTGGGCAACCCGGGCCCGAAGTACGCCGGCAACCGCCACAACATCGGGCACATGGTCGCCGACGAGCTGGCGTCTCGGACCTCGCCGATGCCGTCGACGTTCTCGGCGCACAAGCGCTCCAACGCGGAGATCGTGCAGACCCGCTGGGGGTCGGGCGATGCGGAGCGGCAGGTCATCCTGGCGAAGCCGCGGACGTACATGAACCTCTCCGGCGGCCCGGTGGCGGGTCTGGCGAAGTTCTTCGGGGTCGCGCCGGCCGACGTCATCGTGCTCCACGACGAGCTGGACCTCGACCCCGGCGTCATCCGCCTCAAGCGCGGGGGCGGCGAGGGCGGCCACAACGGCCTGCGCTCCATCTCGAAGTCGTTGGGCACGCGGGACTACCTGCGGGTGCGCGTGGGCATCGGGCGCCCGCCGGGGCGCCAGGACCCCGCGGACTTCGTCCTGCGCGACTTCAGCGCCACCGAGCGCCGCGACGATCTGCCGTTCTGGATCGGCGACGCCGCCGACGCCGTCGAGTACCTCGCGCTGCTGGGGCTGGAGGCCGCGCAGAACCGCGTCCACGGCAGGTGAGCCCCGCGCCGCGCGCACGTGGTGCGTGACGACGCTCCCCGCGCCGCGCCGGCACACCGCCCGTGAGCGGGGCCGGGCGCTATCCTGTGACGGCACCATCCCGCACAGCCGTAAGGACCCCATGAGCACACTCGCCGACGAGGCCGCCCGCCGCCGCACCTTCGCCGTCATCGCCCACCCGGATGCCGGCAAGTCGACGCTGACCGAGGCGCTGGCGCTGCACGCGCACGTCATCTCCGAGGCCGGCGCAGTCCACGGCAAGGCGGGCCGCAAGGCGACGGTGTCCGACTGGATGGAGATGGAGAAGGACCGCGGCATCTCCATCGCATCGTCGGCGCTGCAGTTCGAGTACGCGCCGGAGGACCACGACGGCGAGCCGTACATGATCAACCTCGTCGACACCCCCGGTCACGCCGACTTCTCGGAGGACACCTACCGCGTCCTCACCGCCGTCGACGCGGCGGTCATGCTCGTCGACGGCGCGAAGGGCCTGGAGCCGCAGACGCTGAAGCTGTTCCGCGTGTGCAAGTCCAACGGCATCCCGATCGTCACCGTCATCAACAAGTGGGACCGCCCGGGCAAGGCGCCGCTGGAGCTGATGGACGAGATCGTCTCCGAGATCGGCCTTCAGCCGACCCCGCTGTTCTGGCCCGTCGGCGAAGCCGGCGACTTCCGCGGCCTGCTGCGCCGCGGCGAGGGCGGCGAGGCCGAGGAGTTCATCCGCTTCGAGCGCACCGCCGGCGGCTCCACCATCGCGGAGGAGACCCACCTGGACCCCGACGCCGCCGCGGCGGAACAGGGAGACGCGTGGGACACGGCCGTCGAGGAGTCGGAGCTGCTGTCCGCCGACGCCGCCGACCACGACCAGGAGCTGTACCTGGCGGGCGACACCTCGCCGGTGATCTTCGCGTCCGCGATGCTGAACTGGGGCGTCCACCAGATCCTGGACACCCTGTGCGCGCTGGCCCCGGCGCCGGCCGCCCGCGAGTCCGACCCGAAGGCCGTCGAGGAGTCGACGACCGCCATCGACGAGGTCCGGGAGCCGACCGACGCGTTCTCCGGCGTCGTGTTCAAGGTCCAGGCGGGCATGGACGCCCACCACCGCGACAAGCTGGCGTTCATGCGCGTCGTCTCCGGCGAGTTCGACCGCGGCATGCAGGTCACCCATGCCCAGTCCGGGCGCAGCTTCTCCACGAAGTACGCGCTGACGGTCTTCGGCCGCACCCGCTCCACGGTGGAGACGGCGTACCCGGGCGACATCGTCGGCCTGGTCAACGCCGGCTCCCTGGCCCCGGGTGACACCATCTACGCCGGCCGCAAGGTCCAGTTCCGCCCGATGCCGTCATTCGCCCCGGAGCACTTCCGCACGCTTCGCGCGAAGTCGCTGGGCAAGTACAAGCAGTTCCGCAAGGCCATCGACCAGCTCGACGCCGAGGGCGTCGTGCAGGTGCTGCGCAACGACGCCCGCGGCGACGCCGCCCCGGTCATGGCCGCCGTCG
>JAEWGK010000118.1 GCA_023388385.1 Actinomycetes bacterium
GGTGTGGCGGGCGCCGCCCCGGGTCCCGCGGGCGCCGTCGTCGCGCCGCCCGACCCCGGCGGCACCGCCGGGACCCCGAAGCGCCGGTTCTCCCTGCGCTGGCGGCTGACGCTGCTGACCGCCGGCATCGTCGCCGCCGCGATGGCCCTGATGACGGGCACCGCGTACCTGACGGTGCAGGCGACGCTGTACCGGGAGATCGATGAGAACCTGACGTCTCAGGCGACGCAGCTGCTCAACTCCCCGTACGCCACCGAGTTCGCCATCGAGCCGGCCGTGCAGGCGGAGGCCCTGAAGATCCTGGCACCGGACCTGGACGCGATGTTCTTCGCGCGCAACTCCGTGACGGGCCGCGGCGACGTCATCACGCTCGCCGGCCCGGAGCTGGCGGTGCTGCGCGGCAACCGGCTGGATTCGCTGCGCACCGACGAGTTCACCAACCAGCGCATCTACGCCGTCCACGACGAGTCTGGGTCGACGCTGGTGCTGGCGCAGGACATGGACTCCACCGACGCCATCCTGCGGTCGCTGGGCTCGGTGCTGTTCGGCATCGCCGCCATCGGCATCTTCTTCGCCCTGGCCGCGGGCATCACCGTGGCGACGGCGGGCCTGCGGCCGGTCGCCCGGCTGCGGCGCGCCGCCGAGCGCGTCACCGCGACCGACGAGCTGCGCCCCATCCCCGTCCACGGGGAGGACGAGCTCGCGCTGCTCACGCGCAGCTTCAATGAGATGCTGCTGGCCCTGCAGGCCTCCCGTCAGCGACAGGCGGAGCTCGTCGCCGACGCCGGTCACGAGCTGAAGACACCGCTGACGTCGCTGCGCACCAACGTGGAGCTGCTCATGATGGCCTCCCGGCCGGGCGCGATGGCGCACATCCCGGACGAGGAGCGCGAGGCACTGGAGCGCGACGTCATCGCCCAGATCGAGGAGCTGTCGACGCTCGTCGGAGACCTGGTGGACCTGGCCCGCGAGGACGGGCCGCAGCAGGTCTTCGAGGACGTCGACCTCTCCGACGTCGTGGCGACGTCCCTGGAGCGCGTCGAGCGTCGGCGCCCGGACATCACCTTCGACGTGCGCACATCCGACTGGTTCCTCGTCGGCGACTCCGCGGCGCTGGGGCGTGCGGTGCTGAACCTCATGGACAACGCCGCGAAGTGGTCCCCGGAGGAGGGCGCCGTCCGCGTGCGCCTGACGCCGGTGTCGGATTCGCTGGCGGAGCTGACCGTCGCAGACTCCGGCCCGGGCATCCCGGAGGAGGACCGTCTCAAGGTCTTCGAGCGCTTCTACCGCTCCATCCAGTCCCGGTCGATGCCGGGTTCGGGTCTGGGCCTGGCCATCGTCAAGCAGGTCATCATCCGTCACGGCGGCACCATCGTCGTGGAGGACTCCGACGACGGCGGCACGCTCATGCGCGTCCGGCTGCCGGGTTCGCCGGTGCCGGCCGAGCCCCCGGCCGCCGGCACGGGCGCCTGACGCCGGGGCCGCGGGACGCGCTCGCGTCGGCCCGCCACCCCGCCTGCGCTGGCCGACCATGAGCAAAGCCCTATGCTGCGGGCACCGAACTATTCGTGGACCCGAAGAGCTTTATCAGGCTTCGCTCAGACGGGTGGGCCACCATTGGCCGCATGACTGATTACGGACGTGGCGGTGTCGACGGAGCCGCCGGGCCCCAGGGCCATGGCGGCGCCCCCGATTCCGGCTTCGGCGGCCAGGCGAGCGCCGGGGCGAACTCCTTCGGAGCCGGCGGCGCGTCCGCCGGCGGGTATCCCGGCGGCAACGGCGCCGCCCCCTACGGTGCTCGGGGTGCGCACGACGCGCAGAGCGCGCAGGGGCAGGGGGCCCCGTACGGTGCGGACGCCGAGCCGTCGCCGTACGGCGCCCCCGGAGGCCCGGTCGGCACCGCCGGCGGCCCCGGCTCCGGTTCGGGCGACGGTGACGGCGGCACGTCCGGACGCCGCTTCGGTGCCCTGGCCGTCGCCGCGCTGATGGTGGCGTCCGCCGCCGTCGGCGGCATCGCCGGCGGCCTGGTGGCGAACACCGGCTCCGACGATTCCGCGGGGTCCACGTCCGCCGGCCAGCCGCTGCAGAACGGCGAGACCGCGGCACCGGCCCCGGAGGGAACCCTCGAGCGGGCGGCGCAGAAGGCGCTGCCGTCCGTCGTCTCCATCTCCGTGGAGACGCCGTCGAAGGGTGACACGGGCTCCGGCTCCATCCTGTCGCCCGACGGGCTGGTGCTCACGAACTTCCACGTGGTCGCCGAGGCCCGGGAGCCGGGCGCGAAGACGACGGTCCGCCTCAACGACGGCACCGTCCACCCTGCGGACTTCATCGCCGGCCACGCGCAGAGCGACATCGCGGTCATCAAGATCGAGGACGTGGACGGCCTGCAGCCCATCGGGCTCGGCGACTCGTCGAAGCTGCGCATCGGACAGGAGGTCGTGGCCGTCGGCTCCCCGCTGGGGCTGACGTCGACCGTCACGTCCGGCATCGTCTCGGCGGTCAACCGGCCGGTGAGTGCGCAGCAGGGTGGCGGCGAGGCCTCCGTCATCGATGCGGTGCAGACCGACGCCGCCATCAACCCGGGCAACTCCGGCGGCGCGCTCGTCGACCTGGAAGGCAACCTCATCGGCGTGCCGTCGGTCATCGCCTCCGCCTCCGGGCCGGGCGAGATGGCCGGCTCCATCGGCCTGGGCTTCGCCATCCCGGTGAACCAGGCCCGCCGCATCGCCGACGAGCTCATCAACACCGGCACGGTCACCATGCCCGCGATCAATGCGCAGGTCGATGTCCGCTCGACCGACGGCGCCTTGGTCGCGGAGGTCGTCCCCGGCGGGGCGGCGGACCGGGCGGGCCTGAAATCCGGCGATCTCATCGTCAAGGCCGGGGACAGGCACATCGACTCGGGCGTCGCGCTCATCGCCGCGATCCGGTCGCAGAACGTCGGCGACACGGTCAACCTGACCGTTGCGGACCCCCGATCGGGGGACACCCGCGAGGTCGACGTGCAGCTCGAGGCCGCCGCGGAGTAGCGGCGGTGCGGCGGGGGCCCGGAAAGCCCGGGACCCGTCGACAAGCGCCCGTCGATGGGCGAAGATGAAACGCACCGTCGGCCGCGGATGCGGCCGCTACGACCAGGAAGGCGGCGAACGGCACATGGGCGAGGGATTCCGCGGGGACGCAGGGACCGGCGAGGGCGCGGCGGTGATGTCCGCCGAACCCGACGCGGGCACCCTCGCCGAGGTCGAGGAGCTGCTGGACGGTGACGCGGGCCCGCGCCGCGCGCTCGTCGTCGTGGTCGGAGATCGTGCGTCGGAGGACTCCCGCACCCAGGAGCTCATGGTCGAGCTGCTGGGGGAGGACGGCTACTACGTCGACGCCGTCATCGACGTCCCGTCCGTGAAGTCGCGCATCCGCCAGGCTCTGGAGACCGGCGTCGTCGGCGGCGTGGACCTGGTGGTCACCGTCGGCGGCGTGGGCGTCGGCCCGCGCGACCGCGTGCCCGAGGCGACGCGCAAGGTGCTGGACCGCCGCCTGCAGGGCATCGAGGAGGCGCTGCGCGCGTCCGCCCTGTCCGCCGGCGCGCTCGACGGCGCGCTGTCGCGCGGACTGGCCGGGGTCTCCGGCTCCACCGTCATCGTCAACATCGCAGACTCCCGTGCCGCGGTGCGCGACGGAATGTCGACGCTCGGCCCGCTGGTCGACTTCGTCTGCGACGATCTCGGCCGCTGGCGGGTCTGATGCCCGCCGCGCGCCGTCCGCGCCGCCGCGCCGTGTACCGCGGCTCGGCCGCCCGGGGCGGTTCGCGTGACGACGTCCCCCGCGTCGGTCGGCGCCGCTCCCCCGGGGGAGGACCCGCGGGGCCGCTGCTGTTCCGCACCGCCTCCCCGGTGGAGTCGCCGGACGACGTCGGCGGCTTCGACGAGCGTTTCTGGAACGAGCAGCGCCCGCCGCACTGGGGCTGAACCGTCGCTGCACGGCCGACGTCGGTGGGTCCCGATCGGGTGAGTCGCCGGGGCCGGGCGGGGGCCGTCAGGGATGGCCGGGCGCGTCCCCCGGTCCGGTGCCGGACAGCACCAGCGTCAGGGGACGGTCCAGGCTCACCGACGCCACCCGGGCCGCCTGCACCG
>JAEWGK010000141.1 GCA_023388385.1 Actinomycetes bacterium
CCGGACGCGCCGAAGTCAGCGACGCCGGGCGTCCCCCTGCCCGACCACGGCACCAGGCCCGACAGGTCGAGGTAGACCCCGCGGCCGACGGGAATGCTCCGCAGCCGCTCACCGAGGGCCGTACGGGGGCGGTGTGACGGGACCCGGGCGGGGCCGAGGTGGAAGCGGACGAGCTCCTCGTCGACCGCCGAGGTCGGGTCAACGCCGAGCGCCGCCAGCCGGGCCGCCTGCGCCCGGCGGAGGTGGGCCGTGAGGCGGGCGCAGTGGGCGTCGTCGACGACGTGGGCGGCGAGGATGGTCTCCTCGATGAGCCAGCGGCCGTCTCCGAGGGGCAGGCGGTAGGAGAATGTCGCGGGCGCCTCCGGCTCCTCCGCCGCCGCGGCAGCCGACGGCGGCTCCGTGAAATCCATGAGGACGGGCCGGCGATGGCGCTCGGGGATCGCCGTGCCGGGGACGACGTGCCCCACCGCCAGCTGCAGCACCGGCAGCGGGTATGACGTGGGGGAGGCGTCGACGAGCACGTCGGGGGAGTCCCACCCATCGGGGAGGATGCCGGGTTCCGCGGGGCCCGCGGAGCCGTCCCAGTACGCGCCGCCGCAGTCGCCCGCCCCGGACTCGTCGAGCACCACGACACCGGGGCCGACGGTCGCCGACGACAGGCGCCGGGCCCGCCGGGCGCGCAGGCGGTCACGGACCCGCGCCCGGAAACCGCGATCGCAATCCCCGCCGCCGGGCGCGTTCCCACCCCACGCGAACCGCACCGAACTACTGGAAACGCCGCGGCCGCGCAGGGTCCGGAATCCGCCGAGCCCGCCGAGGACGCCGGTGTCGAGGACCGCGTACTCGTCGAGCCGCCGCTCCCGCCCATCCGCGTCGATGACCAGGGGCCTGAACCGCTCCGCGACCGCCGCGCCAGGGAGCCATCCGGGCAGCTGGCGCGTCCAGACGCCGATGGTCGACGGCATGGAACCAGCGCCGCCGGCCGGGTCGATGGCGAGGACCTCCCAGCCCCGCGCGGCGGCGCGATGGGCGGCGGCCCGTCCTGCGGGGCCGAGGCCGAGGACGACGGCCCGGGTTGCGCCATCGCGCACGGTCGGCCGCACACGTCTGAAGCCGGTTCGGGGGAACATGCCAGCAGGCTAACACCGCCGGCGCGGTTCCGGACCCCATGCCGGTTCCCGCCACGGGACCGGAGCCGCATGGCCTGCTGATAGACTGCCCGGCCGTGATTGTCACCAAGGATCTCGAGGTACGCGTCGGCGCCCGCACCCTCCTGGACGCTCCGGGCGAGCACCTGCGCGTGCAGCCGGGCGACCGCATCGGCCTGGTCGGTCGCAACGGCGCGGGCAAGACCACGACGATGCGCATCCTCGCGGGCGAAGGCGAGCCGTACGGCGGCTCCGTCGTCCGCTCCGGCGATATCGGATACCTGCCGCAGGATTCGCGCGAGGGCAACATCGACCAGTCGGCGCGCGACCGAGTGCTGTCGGCGCGCGGGCTGGACCAGATGCGGCGGAGCATGGACCGCCAGCAGGAGATCATGGAGACGACCGAGGACGACGCGAAGCGCGACGCGGCCATCCGCAAGTTCTCCCGTCTGGAGGAGCGCTACCACGACCTCGGCGGCTACGAGGCCGACGCGGAGGCGGCGCGCATCTGCGACGCCCTGGGGCTGCCCGCTCGTGTCCTGGACCAACCGCTGAAGACCCTGTCCGGCGGCCAGCGCCGCCGGGTGGAGCTGGCGCAGATCCTCTTCGGCGCCACCGCGGGCTCCGGAAAGTCGGGCATGACGCTGCTGCTCGACGAGCCGACGAACCACCTGGACTCGGACTCCATCACGTGGCTGCGCGGCTTCCTCAAGTCGCACGACGGCGGTCTGGTGGTCATCTCCCACGACGTCGATCTTCTGGCGGCGGTCTGCAACAAGATCTGGTTCCTCGACGCCGTGCGCGGGGAGGCCGACGTCTACAACATGGGCTGGAGGAAGTACCTGGACGCCCGCGCGACCGACGAGGCCCGCCGCCGCCGCGAACGCGCCAACGCGGAGAAGAAGGCCTCCGCCCTGAAACAGCAGGCCGAGCGCCTGGGAGCGAAGGCGACGAAGGCGAAGGCCGCGAAGCAGATGGCGGCGCGCGCGGAGCGGATGATCGGCGAGCTCGATGAAGTCCGCGTTGCCGACCGCGTCGCCCACATCACGTTCCCGGAGCCTGCGAAGTGCGGCAAGACGCCCCTCACCGCCCGGGGCCTGACGAAGATGTACGGTTCCCTGGAAGTCTTCGCGGGGGTGGATCTGGCGATCGACCGCGGATCGAGGGTCGTCGTCCTCGGCTTCAACGGCGCCGGGAAGACAACTCTGCTCAAATTGCTTGCGGGCGTGGAGCGGTCCGACGGGGAGGGGGGCGTCGTCACGGGCCATGGCCTGAGGATCGGCTATTTCGCGCAGGAGCACGACACCATCGATCCGGCCAAATCCGTGTGGGACAACACGATCGAGGCGTGCCCGAACGCCGACGAACAGGATCTGCGCGGACTGCTCGGCGCGTTCATGTTCGGTGGCGACCAGCTCGATCAGCCGGCGGGCACGCTCTCCGGCGGCGAGAAGACGCGGCTGGCCCTGGCCGCGCTCGTCTCCTCCCGCGCCAACGTGCTGCTGCTCGACGAGCCGACGAACAACCTCGACCCGGTCTCCCGCGAGCAGGTCCTCGACGCATTGCGCACCTACGAGGGGGCGGTCGTCCTGGTCACCCACGATCCGGGTGCGGTGCGGGCCCTCGATCCAGAGCGCGTCATCGTCCTCCCCGACGGCACCGAGGATCTGTGGAATGACGAGTACATGGAGCTCGTCGAGCTGACCTGAATCGGCCCGGAGCGCCGCACCCCGCCGCGTCGTCGCCACAGTCGTCCCGCGCCCGCGGAACGACGGCGACGCCTCGCCTGCGCCTCGATAGGGGAGATAAGGATGCCCTACACTGATGGAGAGACAGCATCCGTGTTCTATTACCCGTGCGGACGCCCCGGAAACATCCGATGGCCACGGGCGTCCGGTGGAAGGAAGCCATATGGGATTCGTCCGGCGATCCATCACCCGCATATTCACCAACTACGCGAAGCCCGACGGGCCCGTCGGCACATTCATCACGGCGGGGATGAACCCGGGCCACGCGAAGGTCCGGAGATGGGGGCTCGAGCACCTGACGGGACTGCGTCCGCAGCGCATCGTGGAGCTCGGGTGCGGCGGCGGGGCTGCGGTGCGGGATCTGCTCCGCCGGTACCCGGAGGCGACGGTAACCGGCGTCGATCACTCGGATGTCGCGGTGGCGATGACGGAGAAGGTTAACCGCGGGGCCATCACGGCCGGGCGCGCCACGGCGGTGCTGGCCGCGGTGACCGACCTGCCTTTCGACGACGGGACGTTCGACCTGGCCACGGCGTTCGAGACCGTCTACTTCTGGCCCGGTCCGGTGGAGAGCTTCCGCGAGGTCCACCGCGTGCTCGCCCCCGGCGGCACGTTCCTCGTCGTCAACGAATCCGACGGTGGCCATCCCGCAGAGCCGGTCTTCTCCGGCATCATCGAGGGCATCCGGTTCTGGACGCCGGAGGAACTCGACGGGTTCCTCCGGGAAGCTGGCTTCGCCAATGTGAGCATCGATCACGACACCGACCGCCACCGGGTGGTGCTGCGGGCCGTGAAGTAGGCCCTCGGTCCACCCGGGGCATGCGGGCCCGTGCCCCGGGCGGGTGCGTGGGTCACGGCCTCCTGGCGGCGTGGATGCGGGCGAAGTTGCGCAGCATCCGGCCCGAGACCGCGACGGGGCGGCGCCGGGCGTCGCCGACGGCGCGCAGCTCCCCGCCCGGGGCGTAGTAGCCCTGCCCGGCGTAGATGCGGAGGCGTTGGAGGAACGTGTCGGCATCGAGTTCCGGATGGAACTGCGTGGCGTAGGCGTTGCGGCCCATGCGGAACATCTGCACCGGGCAGAACTCTCCCGTGGCCAGCAGCGTCGCCTCTTCCGGCAGGACCTCGATGGCCTCCTTGTGGCCGACGATGGTCGGGAACGTGCGGGGCAGCCCCGCCAGCACCGGGTCGGCGGCGCCGGCGTCGGTGAGGCAGACGTCGACGACCGCGGCCTGCTCGCCGTGGCGGCGGGAGACGCGGCCGCGCCCGGCCGTGCCGAGCAGTCCGACTCCGTAGCAGGCGCCGAAGAACGGCATGTCGCGCTCGAGGACCTCGGCGAGATGGTCGGCGAACCAGGCCTCGATCTCCTTCTGCACCGCGGACTTTTCCTCGTCGGACGCGTTGAACGGGCCCCCGCCGACCATAATGCCGGAGTAGCGATCCAGATCGACGTGCGTCGGCCGTTCGCGATCCAGGCGCAGCTGATGCAGCTTCGCCGGGGCCAGGCCCGCGACCCGGGCGAAGGAGAGGTGCTCCGCATGCGCCGCGGCGTCCTCGCCCCTCGTCGACAGCAGCAGGAACGGCTTGACGGGCCCCGGGGCAGACGTTCCGCAGGAGGGGTCGGATCGGGTGGGCAGAGTCATGGTCGTCCTATTCCCCCCGCCGTCCGGGGTGCGTGAGGCAGTAGTCGATGAAGCGGTGCATGACCGTTCCCGCGGCCGTGAGATCCGCATCGCGGACGCGCGCCGCGATCTCCCCGACCTCGTGGGAGCCGAAGTACCCGGCGTCCTCGTAGTGGGCCATGCGGCGCAGCAGGGCCTCGGCGTCCAGCTCCGGGTGGTACTGCGTGACCCACGTGGAGCGGTTGGCCCGGTAGGCCTGAACCGGGCACGTCGGGCCGCTCGCAAGCAGCACCGCCCGCCGCGGAAGCTCCGCGACGGATTCCCGGTGGCCGGTCGGCGCGTCGAACGAGGCGGGCAGGCCCCGGAAGACGGGATCGTCGCGGGCGGCCTCGGTGAGCTCGACACGGGAGACACCGGCACGCTCCGCATGCGCGCGGTCGACGCGGCCGCCGCCGGCGAAGGCCGCGTAGCTGCTGCCGTAGCAGATCATGAGCGACGGCACGGAGGACTTCATCACGCCGTACAGCAGGTCGTGGGCGTGCTTCTGGGTCGCCGGGTGGTCCATGTCCGTGACGTTGAAGGGGCTTCCGCCGACGAAGATGCCGTCGTAGCCCGCGAGGTTCGGCAGGCCGTCCCGCGGGGTGAGGATGCGCCGGTGCTCGAGCCGGGTCGCCGGCAGACCGGTGGCACGGAGGAAGTCACGGTGTTCCGCGGCCGCGACGTCGTCGCCGTCACGCAGTCCCACCAGAAGAAAACGGCCGTCCATGGGTGAACAGCTTAGTCCGCGGTCCTCCGGCGCCCGAACGCGACCTACGGCATGCGGACGGGCCCCGAGTCCCGCGCGGAGGGTGCGCGGGGCGCGGGGCCCGTCTCGGGTCCGTCAGTTCCGGCGGACGGTCTGCTCCAGCAGGTCCAGCACGTCGCCGATGCCCTCGGTGGAGCGTCCGGATGCGATGCGGGTGATGACCCCGTCGAGGACGATCTCCAGCAGCAGCTGCATGGTCTCCGGCGGGACGTCGTCGCGGAGCGTGCCCGCGTCGGCGCTGGCCTGCAGCCGGGCCAGAACCGCCTCGTCGAGGCGGGCCTGGTGCTCCAGCCAATGGGCCCGGAAATCGCCGTCGGTGCGCAGGCGCCGCACGATCTCCAGCCGGGTGCCCAGCCAGCCGTGGCGGCCGGGGTGCGCGATGACGTCGCGCATCACCTCGACCAGGCCGGCTGCCGCGGTGACCTCCGCCATGCGTTCGGCGTCCTCCTCGGCGAGAGCCAGGAACAGCCCCTCCTTGGAGCCGAAGTGGTGGAAAATCGCGCCGCGGGATTTGCCGGTCGCCTCCTCGAGCCGTGCGACGGTGGCGCCGTCGTAGCCGGATTCCGCGAAGCACCGCCGTGCGCTGTCGAGAATCTCCCGTCGGCGCTGGACCAGGTCCTGTTCACTTACCTTCGGCATATGCGGCTCCGTAGTCCGGCGGAAACATGACCGCCCCGGCCCTCCGCGCCCCTGTGGAGGGAGAGCGGGCGGACCGGGGCGACGGGCGTCTAGCCCTTGATCATGTTCCGCAGCACGAACTGCAGGATGCCGCCGTGGCGGTAGTAGTCGGCCTCACCGGGCGTGTCGATGCGGGTGACCGCGTCGAACTCGATGACCTCGCCGTTCTCCTTGGTCGCGGTGACCTTGACCGTCTTCGGCGTGGTGCCCTCGTTGAGCTCCTCGATGCCCTCGATGTTGAAGGTCTCGGTGCCCTCGATGCCCAGGGACTTCCAGGACTCGCCCTCCGGGAACTGCAGCGGGATGACGCCCATGCCGATGAGGTTCGAGCGGTGGATGCGCTCGAAGGACTCGGCGATGACGGCCTTCACGCCCAGCAGCAGGGTGCCCTTCGCGGCCCAGTCGCGGGAGGAGCCGGTGCCGTACTCCTTGCCGCCCAGGACGACCAGCGGGGTCTTCTCGGCGGCGTAGTTCTGCGCCGCGTCGTAGATGTAGGCCTGCGGGCCGCCCTCCTGGGTGAAGTCGCGGGTGTAGCCGCCCGCGACGCCGTCCAGCAGCTGGTTCTGCAGGCGGATGTTGGCGAAGGTGCCGCGGACCATGACCTCGTGGTTGCCTCGGCGGGCGCCCAGGGAGTTGTAGTCCTTGCGCTCGACGCCCATGGAGTCGAGGTACTGCGCGGCCGGGGTGCCCGGCTTGATGGAGGACGCCGGGGAGATGTGGTCGGTGGTGACCGAGTCACCCAGCAGCGCCAGGACGCGCGCACCGGCGATGTCCTTGACCGGCTGCGGCTCCATGTCCATGTCGTCGAAGTACGGCGCCTTGCGGATGTAGGAGGAAGCGTCGTCCCATGCGAAGGTCTTGCCCTCCGGGGTCGGCAGGGACTGCCAGCGCTCGTCGCCGGCGAAGACGTCCTGGTAGTCCTCGTCGTACAGCTCGGCGGTGATGCACTCCTCGATGACCTTCTCGATCTCCTCCGTGGAGGGCCAGATGTCGCGCAGGAAGACGTCGTTGCCGTCCTGATCCTGGCCCAGCGGCTGGGTCTCGAAGTCGAAGTCCATCGTGCCGGCGATGGCGTACGCGATCACGAGGATCGGGGACGCCAGGTAGTTCATCTTGATGTCCGGGTTGATGCGGCCCTCGAAGTTGCGGTTGCCGGACAGCACGGCGGTCGCGGCGAGGTCGCCCTCGTTGATGCCCGCGGAGATCTCCTCCGGCAGCGGGCCGGAGTTGCCGATGCAGGTGGTGCAGCCGTAGCCGACGAGGTAGAAGCCCATGGCCTCCAGGGCCGGCCAGAGGCCCGCCTTCTCGTAGTAGCCCGTGACGACCTGGGAGCCCGGCGCCATGGAGGTCTTGACCCACGGCTTGGACTTCAGGCCCTTGTCCGCGGCATTGCGGGCCAGCAGGGCCGCACCCAGCATGACGGACGGGTTCGAGGTGTTGGTGCAGGAGGTGATGGAGGCGATGCCGACCATGCCGTGGTCAAGGACCATCTCCTCACCCTTGTAGGTGACCGTGGTCGGGTTGGACGGACGGCCCTCGGCGCCCTCGGCGGCGGAGGGGACGTTGCCCTTGGCGTCGGCGGCGGAGGCGGCCTCAGCGGCGGTGGCGCCGCCTTCGGCGGCCATGTCGCCCGCATCCTGGCCGGCATCGGCGGAGACGTAGTTGTGCAGGTCCTTGCGGAACTGCTCCTTGGCGGAGGACAGCTCGATGCGGTCCTGCGGACGCTTCGGGCCGGCGATGGACGGCACGACGGTGGACAGGTCCAGCTCGAGGTACTCGGAGTACTCGGCCTCCGGGGTGTTCTCGTCCAGCCACATGCCCTGAGCCTTCGCGTAGGCCTCGACCAGGGCGAGGGTCTCCTCGGAGCGGCCGGTCAGGCGCAGGTACTTCACGGTCTCGTCGTCGATCGGGAAGATCGCGGCGGTGGAGCCGAACTCCGGGGACATGTTGCCGATGGTGGCGCGGTTGGCCAGCGGCAGCTTGGAGACGCCGGCACCGTAGAACTCGACGAACTTGCCGACGACGCCGTGCTGGCGGAGCATGTCGGTGATGGTCAGGACGACGTCGGTCGCGGTGACGCCGGCCGGGATGTCGCCGTGCAGCTTGAAGCCGACGACGCGCGGGATCAGCATGGAGATCGGCTGGCCGAGCATGGCGGCCTCGGCCTCGATGCCGCCGACGCCCCAGCCCAGGATGCCCAGGCCGTTCTCCATCGTGGTGTGGGAGTCGGTGCCGACGCAGGTGTCCGGGTAGGCCAGGCCGTCCTTGTCGAAGACGGAGCGGGCCAGGTACTCGATGTTGACCTGGTGGACGATGCCGGTTCCCGGGGGGACGACGCGGAAGTTGGAGAAGGCGCCGGTGCCCCAGCGGAGGAAGCGGTAGCGCTCGTCGTTGCGCTGGTACTCGATCTCGACGTTGCGCTCGAAGGCCTGGTCGTCGCCGAACGCCTCGATGATGACGGAGTGGTCGATGACCATCTCCGCCGGGTTCAGCGGGTTGACCTGATCCGGGTCGCCGCCGAGGGTCTTGACGGCCTCGCGCATGGTGGCGAGGTCGACGACGCAGGCGACGCCGGTGAAGTCCTGCATGATGACGCGGGCCGGCGTGAACTGGATCTCGATGGACGGCTCGGCCGAGGGATCCCAGTTGGCGATCGCCTGGATGTGCTCCTCGGTGATGTTCGCGCCGTCCTCGTTACGCAGCAGGTTCTCGCCGAGAACCTTGAGCGCGTAGGGCAGCTTCTCCATGCCGTCGACGGCGTCCAGGGCGAAGTAGTCGTAGGACTTCTCGCCGACCTGGAGGGTCTTCTTGGCGTTGAAGGAGTTCTTGCTTTCGGTCACAGTCTGCTCCAATGTCGTGGGTTCGGATGAGTCCGCCGACCGGGCCCCCGCACACGAAACGGGGCCGGTCGAAGTGGCGCGTGCATGCGGCGATGCAGATCGCCCACGCGTCCTGCGCTCAACCTTAACAGTACGGACGTTCTGTTGCCCATCACCCCCGAGTCGGCGCGCGTCCCCCCGGGTGCGCCCCGCTCGCCACCCCCGCCGTCCTGCCATGCGGAAAGACCCCCGCAGATCCCATCCCGCCCAGGTCGGGGAGGGGACAGGCCTCCGGCGTGCGCGCGTCGACGGGGGTAAGGCAAGCCTCCTCTCATCGTTCAAACCAGGCATGCCGGGGCCCCTGCGACCGCGGCCCCGGAGCCACCCCGGCCTCCGGCACACGCGCCGGCCGAGACCCCGCGGCAGACGGCGCCACGCCGCCCGGCGATCCTCCACCAACCGCCCCCGGCTGCGAGGCACAATTCCCGCTACGGCGAACGACGTCAGGAGGCACGACGATGAGGACCATTCCCGTGGAGGTCGACATCGACGCCATCCGCGCGCAGCTTGCGCAGGACGGCGTCGCCGCGACGGACCCGAAGCTCGACGCGGCGCTGCAGGGCGTCATCGGGGAGGCGTCGGCGCGCGGGGTCGAGGACATGAAGATCGTCGTCCTCGACTGGCAGCCGGACAGCGCAATCCTGACCCGTGACATCGCGCAGAAGATCCTCGACGCCGACGGCGGCACCGTCGTCGTCCGCGCCCCGCAGGAGCTCGTCGCCGTCTCCGATCAGTATTCGCGCGCCGCCATCGAATCGGCGCAGAACGAAGGCATACGGACGTGGGATTACACGATGGGCATGTCCGACTTCGTCGACGAGCTGGTCGACTGGACCCTCCCGTACGCGCAGCTGAACCTCATTGCACTGGCCGTGCTCCTCATCATCGTCGCCGGCCTGCCGCTTCTGTGGTGGCGCCGCGCCCGTGCCGCGGCCTGACAGCCGCCCGGAATCGCCCGGCCATCGCCCGGATAGGGGCCGGGCCTTGCATCGCACGGGGGCCGGGGGGCGGATCCGTCGTGAAGCACGCGCCCTTGACGACGGAGTCAATGGCATGCACGTGACAATGCCGACGAATGCGCTGGTCAGCATCCGGCACAGAACGTGGTCAAGGCCCAACCGTAGACTTCGCGAGTGGCGAATATCACAATTCCGTCGGCGTGTCGCATAACCGCTGGGTAACGACATTCCATTAAGCGGGGCCACCGCATGTCGGCCTGCGCCGTGCGTGACTGATGTTTTTAAAGCGAGGTGAGTGCCGTACTGTGCCGTGTGTTCATGGAATCGACTCATGAGCCGTATTCCTGCACACCCATGAATCCCGGATGCCGCCGACCCTGGCCGCAGCGCACGACCGGGACGACGGCGATGGGGAAGTCGCCGCCGTCCGGGCCGCGCCCGGGACGCACCCGCACGTGAGGAGCAGACTTGGTGGGCCATCCCAGCAACAACAGGGGCATCCGGCGGTGGCTGCGCGCGACCGCCAGCGCCGTCGTCGCCGGCACGCTGGCCGTCCAGGGCGTGCCCGCTGCAGCCCAGCCGGCCGACGCGCCGCACGCCATGACCGGCGACGAGTTCGCCGCGCTGCAGGGCGATCTGGTCGGCAGCGACTCCGTCGTCCAGGATCTCGCCGCCCGCGTGGCGGAGAGCCGCGCGGCCGTCGGCGAGCTTGAACTCCAGCTCGGCGCGCTACGGGAGGACGTCAACCGCGCCCTCGTCGATCTGCAGGCCGCCCGCGCCGAGTCCGCCCGTACGGCCGCAGCCGCGGACGCCTCCGGGCAGCGCCTGGAGGAGACCCGCGCCCGACTCCGCACGGAGCAGGAGGCCTTCAACGAACTCGCCCGCGCCATCTCGCGCCAGGGCCGCTCCACCTCGTCAACCTTCGGCGGCGCCGACGACGCCGGCGACGCGCTGGATCGCGCGGGCATCCTCCGCCGCGAGGCCGATCGCCAGCAGTTGATCCTCGACGACCTGGTCCGGGCCCGCACCCGCGACGCCAACGCGGACGCCCAGGCCCGCCAGGATCAGGCCGCCGCCGACGCCGCCACCGCGGCCGCCGAACAGCAGCGCGCCGACGCGGAGTCCGCCATCCGCGACGTCACCGCCCGCCTCGGCGAGGCCCAGGCGGAGTACCAGCGGGCCCAGGCGGCCTCCGACATCCTTGCCCGCCAGCTCGAGGCCGCCCGCGCCGCGGCCGCGCAGGCCCCGGAGGACTCCCGCAACGACGCCGCCCGTGGCGCCGCGCAGGACGTCGCGGACGACGCCGGCCCGATCGACTCCCCCCGCTCCGGCGCGACGACGGAGGAGCTGGCCGGCTCCTCCGGCGATGCCTCGACCGGCGATCACCGCGGTGACGTCGATGCGTCCTCGAACACCACGCAGGGCGGCATCGCCGACATCAACATCGACGACATCCTCGGCGGCGACGCCTTCGGCTCCTCCGGCGGCACGGCCAGGAACGGGGACGGGAACGGAAACGGGACGGACTCCGGCGACGGCGCAGGCTCCCCGGCGCAGACCGGCAGGCCGGCCAACCCGGAGGCCCCGTCGCTGACGTCGGGTTCCCGCACGGCGAAGATCGAGACCGTCATCAACCGCGCGATGGGCCAGCTCGGCGTCCCGTACGCGTGGGGCGGCGGCGACGCCAACGGCCCGACGAAGGGCATCCGCGACGGCGGCGTCGCGGACCGCCACGGCGACTACAACAAGATCGGCTTCGACTGCTCGGGGCTCACGCTCTACGCCTACGCGGGCGTCGGCATCGAGCTGCCTCACTACACCGGCTACCAGTACCAGAAGGGCACGCACTACCCGAAGGCCCAGATGCAGCGCGGCGACCTGCTGTTCTGGGGCAAGAACGGCCACGGCCACGTGGCCCTGTACCTGGGCGACGGGCAGATGATCGAGGCGCCGCAGTCGGGCGACGTCGTCAAGATCTCGAAGGTCCGCTATGACAGCATGACCCCCAACGTCGTCCGCCTGCTCTAGTCTCGGACGGACCGCCCGCACCGCGACCGAAGGAGCCGACCCCGTGGACCAGCACCCGCACTCCGCCGTCCCCGGGGACGGCGACGCCCGCCACCGCGTGCCGGAGGCGGGCTCCGCCGTTCCCGGGCCGGCCGCGCCCCACCCGTCGCCGGCCCCCGATTCGGCCGCGGCCTCCGGGGAGGACCTGCGCCGCGTCCTCGCGGAGCTCTCCACGGTCGTCGTCGGCCAGTCCCACCTGTGCCGCTCGCTGGTCGTGGCGATGCTCGCCGGCGGCCACGTCCTGCTCGAGGGCGTGCCGGGCGTGGCGAAGACGCTGGCCGTCTCCACATTCGCGGGCATCGTCGGCGGGTCGTTCAGCCGCATCCAGTTCACCCCGGACCTGGTGCCGTCGGACATCGTCGGCACGCGCATCTTCCGGCAGGACACCGGCGAGTTCCTCGTCGAGGACGGGCCCGTGATGGCCAACGTCGTCCTGGCCGACGAAATCAACCGCGCCCCGGCGAAGGTCCAGTCGGCGCTGCTCGAGGTCATGGCGGAGCGCCAGGTCTCCATCGCCGGGCGCACCCGCCCGGTGCCGGATCCCTTCCTGGTGCTGGCGACGCAGAACCCCATCGAGAACCAGGGCGTCTACCCGCTGCCGGAGGCGCAGCGCGACCGCTTCCTGCTCAAGGTCGACGTCGGCTACCCGTCGCCGTCGGAGGAGCGGGAGATCGTTTACCGCATGGGCGGCGAGCCTCCGCGGGCCCGGCGTATCCTCGACCCGGCGCGAATCCGGACGCTGCAGGAGGCCGCCCGCCGCGTCTTCGTCCACCATTCGCTCATCGACTACGTCGTCGCCGTCGTGGAGCTGACCCGCAACCCCTCGCGTGCGGGCCTGGACGACGTCGACCGGTGGCTCGCCTACGGCGCCTCGCCGCGCGCGACGCTCGGCGCCGTGTCCGCCGCCCGGGCGACGGCGCTGCTGGCCGGCCGCGACTACGTCATCCCCGACGACGTCGTCGCGGTGCTGCCCGACGTTCTGCGCCACCGCCTGGTGCTGGGCTACGAGGGCCTGGCCGACGGCGCCGACCCCGACGACATCGTCCGCCGCATCCTCGCCTCGGTGCGACTGCCGCAGGCGGGCGCCTAGATGGCAGCGCTCAACGTCGCCCGGGGTCGCCCCACGCAGCAGCACGGGGCGACGCGCGTCCCGGGGCGGCCGGGCGCTCCCGGGGACCCGGACCGCGACCTGCACCGGATGCTGCGGCACCTGGAGCTCACCGTCACACGCCGGCTGGACGGCCTGCTGCGCGGGTCCTTCGCCTCCGCCGCCCGCGGCCCGGGTTCCGACCCGGATGCAGCGCGCGAATACGCCCCGGGCGACGACGTCCGCCGCATGGACTGGGCCGTCACCGCCCGCACCGGCGTGGCGCACGTCCGCGACCCGGAGGCCGAGCGGGAGCTCGAGTGCTGGATCGTCGCCGACGCCCCGCCGAGGCTGTCGGCCGGGTCCGGCCCCACGACGAAGCGCCACCTGCTCGTCGCCGCCGCCACCGCCATCGCGCTGCTCAACGACGGCCCCGGCGCCCGCACCGCACTGGTCGCCGACGGGGATGTTGTCCCGCCGGGGCGGGGCCGCACCGCCGCCCTGCGCCTGGCCGCGGCGGCAGCCGGCCACGTCGGCGGATCCGGCCTGGCCGCTGACCTGGGGACGCTGCCGGCCCGGGCGCCGCGGGCGGGCCTCGTGGTCGTCCTCTCCGACTTCCTGGGCCCGGTGGACTGGGGCCGGGAGCTGCGGGCCGTCGGCGCCCGCTGCGACGTGCTGGCCATCCGGCTGACGGACCCCGCCGACATCGAGCTGCCGGGCGACGGCCCCGTCGTCCTCGCCGACGCGGACACGGGCGAACTGCTGCAGGTCACCGTCGACGATCGGACGCGGGCCCGGTACGCGGGGGAGGCTGCGCGGCATCATCGCGAGGTTTCGGCGGCGCTGCGGTCGGCACGTGCGCGCGTCGTCACGCTGCGCACCGATCGCGACTGGGTGACGGACCTGGCACGCCAGCTCTCCCCGGTCCGGGCGGGGGCGGCGTGATGGGCTGGTCCCCGGAGTTCGCGCACCCGTGGTGGCTGCTCGGCGTCGGCGCCGCGGCCGTCGCGGCGGTCGCCTACGT